>JAUVAM010000064.1 GCA_030591745.1 Deltaproteobacteria bacterium | reverse complement strand
GGGCCACCACGCTGGTTGCCGAGTTGATTTCCGTTCGTCCACGGGTCACACCCTGGTCTGCAATGCCCGGGGGCAGACCTCCGATCGCCAAATATTCGCGGCAGGGCATTGCGCCGGGGCGCGAGATGCGACCCAGGCGACGATGCAAGGCAAGATAGCAGGCTTGGCCTGCGCCATCAGCATTCAAGATCGGTCCGAGCTGAGCCAAGGTTTGGACAAACTGCTGGCCGAGCAAGGCTGAGCCGAGCTGGAGGAAGCATGCCCAAGACCATCATCTGTCGCTGCGAGGATGTTTCGCTTGAGGACTTGGTCGACGCCTTTGAGCACGGACTTCGAGACTTGGAATCGATCAAACGACACACCGGTTTCGCCACGGGCTTCTGTCAGGGCAAAGGCTGCACCGCCCACGCGGCTCGTTTTCTGTCGCACTTGAAAGGCGGTGACGATGAAGTGTCCGATCCGCCTCGCACCAGGCCCTTGCTGCACCCAACGCCTGCGGCGGCCTTCGCGGGTGAGCGAGAGACTGACGAAAAGCCGACAGGAAAGGACAAGCCATGAGGGATCGGGCGGATCTGGTCATCGTCGGCGGAGGCATCATCGGCCTGTCTCTGGCTTATCACCTGGCGCGCATGGGATTCACCGAAGTGGCGGTGCTGGAACAAGGCTACATGTGTTTTGGTGCCTCAGGCCGCAACGGCGGCGGCGTACGGCAGCAATGGACCACGGAAGAAAACATCCGTCTCATGAAAGACAGCGTACGCATGTTCCGGGCCATGGCCGCCGAGACCGGATACAATATTTGGTTCAGACAGGGGGGCTATCTCTTCTTGGCCCGGGACGAAGAAACGGCCGCCTCCCTGGAACGCAACATCAAGGTACAAAACAAGGTCGGCGTACCCACGAAGCTCATTCAGCCCCAAAAGGCCAAAAAGATCGTAGACGGTCTGAACGTCGATGGCGTCAAGGTCTGTGCTTACAACCCCACCGACGGCGTTCTCTTTCCCTGGCCCGCCCTCTGGGGCATGGCCAAGGTTGCCCAGGATCTGGGCGTCGAGGTGAACACCTTCACGCGGGTGACCGATATCGAGCGGCAAGGACGCGAGATCGTCAAGGTCATCACGGATCGCGGCTCCATCGCCACCAACCGAGTGGTCAACGCGGCCGGCGCCTGGTCCGCTCAAATCGGCAAAATGCTGGGGGTGGAATTACCCAACAAGCCTTATCGGCACGAGATCTTGGTCTGTGAACCCGTCAAACCCTTCCTGAATCCCATGGTATCCGATCTGTCCGATGGCACTTATTTTAGTCAAACCATGCGAGGCGAAATTTTGGGCGGCATTTCGGACCCCTTGGAACCCTCCTCCATGGAGACCAAAGCCTCCTTCCGCTTCCTCAACCGCATGTGCCGATCTATGGTGCGCTTGATGCCCGAACTCTCTCACGTACGCGTGATGCGCCAATGGGCGGGATACTACGACGAGACCCCCGACGGACATCCCATCCTCGGACGAGTCGATGAAGTGGATGGCTTCATCCAGCTTCACGGCTTTGGCGGTCACGGATTCATGATGGCACCGGCCGTGGGCAAAATGGCGGCCGAGTGGCTGTTGCGCAAAACCGATCACAACTGGTTTAGCAAATATGATCTCGGGCGATTCGCCCGCGGCGAAGTCGAGAAAGAAACCTTCGTCATTGGCTAGGTGGTTCTTGAGGAGGAGCGACCCCCTCCTCGGCTTCCTCCACGGGCTCCGCGATCTCAATGCCGTCTCTGGTGCTCTCCTTGACCCGGTACATGGCCTCATCGGCCAGGCGCAAAATGGAGTCCTTGTCCGATCCGTCCTGGGGATAGTTGGCCACACCAAAGGAAGCCGTCACGCGAAGGGCCAGATCCTTCTCAGCAAGAAAGACGCCCTCATTGAGCGACAGACGCAAACGTCGGGCCACATGAACGGCCTTTTCCTTACCGGTTTGCGGCAAGACAATGACGAACTCATCCCCGCCGTAGCGGATGGGCACATCCAAAGTCCGGATGTTTTCTTTGATCAACTCGCCGATCTCAGTCAGTAGCTGGGATCCGCACAGGTGGCCGTGGGCATCGTTGACGTTCTTAAAGTGGTCCAAGTCAAAAAAGATCACGGAAAAGGGAAGACTGTAACGCTGGGCCCGCTCGAACTCCCGGGCCAAGGTTTCGTGCAGATATCGGGAGTTGTAAAGGCTGGTGACGTCGTCGGTGACCGTAATCTCCTGCAATTGTTGATAGTTGCGCGCATTCTCGATCGCGATGGCCGCGTAGTCGGCCAAGGAGTTAAGCAGACGCATGTCCGACTCGCTAAAAGCCCCAGGCTGTTCGTTGACCAATTCGATCACACCCAAAACCGTGTCCTTGGACACCAGGGGTGCACAGATGATGGCCCGGGTTTGAAAATCCGTCACCTCATCCATGTCCTTGCACCAGCGCTCGTCCTGGTGCGCGTCTTTAATGAGCAAGGGTTTGCCTTCGCGCGCCACCCAGCCGACCACTCCTTCGTCCACGGGCAACTTGACATTTTTGAGCTTCTCCGAACCTTCACCCACCGCCACCTCAAACTCCAAGAATCGCCCCGAATCATCCATCAGCAGCAAGGACCAATGGGTGGGTTTCAGCAGATCGCTGATCTTCTGCATGATGACGCCCAGGACTTCCTTGATATCCAAGGTGGAGGTCAGGGCCTTGCCTATCTCGTTGAAGACCTGCAACTCGGCGATGGTGCGTTTCATGTCGGCCAACAGCCGGTCGTGCTCCATGGACTCCACTCCACTTGAGTTGTTTCGTAATCCGGGAGTATGGCAGAAAGCATCGGAACCCGTCAACGCGCAGATCTCTGAAGAAAACCACACGCCTTGATTCCAACAGCCAAAAACCAGTAGGATTCTCCGCATGAACAAAGCAGCCAGCACCCTCACGCTTCTCGCTTCCTTCTTTCTGTGCTCCGCCTGCGCCCAGGCTCCAAATTGCGAAATTGATCGGGATTGCGACCCGGGCTCCATTTGCGTCTCCGGGCACTGCGAAGTGCACGGACTACCTGATGCCGGAGCCGACGCCGGAGTCGACGCGGGTGTCGACGCGGGAGCTGACGCCGGAGTCGACGCGGGTGTCGACGCGGGTGTCGACGCGGGAGCTGACGCGGGAGCTGACGCCGGAGTCGACGCGGGTGTCGATGCAGGTGTCGATGCGGGAGTCGATGCAGGTGTCGATGCGGGAGTCGATGCAGGAGTCGACGCCGGATTCGATGCCGGCGACCAGGCCGGAGACACCGAGCCCGAAACCTGCGTGGATCAGGACGAAGATGGCTATGGCCTGGGTGTGACCTGCCTGGGTCCAGACTGCGCCCCTGATGATTCGACTCGATATCCAGGAGCCACGGAAGCGTGTAACGGCTTGGACGATGACTGCGACGGCCTCATCGATGAAGATGGCGTTTGCCCGCAAGCCAATCCCTACCTCTGGGTCTTTGTGCTGGCCGGGCAATCCAACATGGTGGGTCTTGGGATCAACGCGGAACTGAGCTCGGCGGACGCAAGCGTGCGGCCCGCTACCTATGTATTCTGCGATTTCGTGGGGGGACACGCCAACTCCAACTGCGGCAGTTGGCATGATTTGTCTCCAGGTTTCGGCGTAGACCCAGGCCGATTCGGACCGGAGCTGACATTCGGGCACCGCCTGCACGAACTCTGGCCCAATCGGGCCATCGCCATCATCAAAGTGGCCGTGGGAGCCACCACGCTGAGTGAAGACTGGGCCGCCAATTCAGGAACTCTCTACCAAGCCCTCATCAATCAGGTGCACATGCAAATGAACGATCTGCACATCGCATGGAGTCCGCGGATCGCGGGCTTTGTGTGGATGCAAGGAGAGTCTGACGCATGTTCCTCCGATGATGCCCGCGACTACTACAATAATCTGCGCGCTCTGGTCGGAGCACTGCGCTCGGATATGGGGCTGGATCTGATGCCCATCACAGCCGGACTCATCGTGGATGATCCCATCTGGCCCGAAGCCGACGAAGTGCGCGACGCCACCATTCTCTTGGCTGAGCAGTTGGGTCCCATGGATGTCGTGGAGACCACGGACCTGCCGCGGCATGCCGAAGATCCGGCCCACTACAACACGGCTGGCACCCTGGCGCTGGGCCGACGCTTCGCCGAAAGCGTACACACCGGCATGGCGGACTTGCAGTGGGACTTTCCCGCCGACTTTTCTTCCGCCCCGGGAGATGGTTTTTGGCGTTACGGGACCTGCGCAAACAGCGCCTGCAGCTGGCTGACTTGGGACAGTTTCTGGGGAAGATGGGAAAACGCGGATGAAAGCGTACTCATCGGGGAAGGATGGATCCGGCCTGGGGACCAGCAACAAGCAGAGCTTTCCTGGTGGGCACCCGCCGATGGCCGCATTGAAATCACGGCTTCGGCAAACCTGCTCAACGCCGGCGGCGGCGGCTCTCTTGTCCTTATCACCCGGGATGGCCGAATCCTCTTGGGCCCGGTCCAGGTCACGCCCTCGACGCCAGCCGAGATCAGCTTAATCTTGGATGTTCAACAAGGTCATCAAATCAGATTCATCACGGATTCCGGCGCAACAGCGGACGGGGTCTTGGACATCACCAATTGGCAGATATCAATTCACATGTCGCATGTTGCAGGCGATTGATTACAGACTCCACACCAGGGAGCCCATGATGAGAGCCACCTTCCCATTCTTGTTCGTCAGCATGATCTTAACCCTTGCGCTGACTGCCTGCGGCGAAACCAAAGACAACACCTGCACCGACTGCGACGATCAGGACCCCTGCACCCTCGACAGCTGCGTCGAGGGCCAGTGTGTGCATGAAAACACCTGCGCCTGCCGTAACGACGACGACTGTGATGATGCAGACGCCTGCACCTACGACACCTGCGAGGGCGGTCAGTGCGCACACCAGGAAATTTGCGTCTGCGAACAGGATTCAGATTGCGACGACAGCAATCCATGCACGAACGACAGCTGCCTGCAGGGTCACTGTACCCGCGACTACAACACGGCCGCCTGCGACGACGGAATCGCTTGCACCGAAAACGATCACTGCGACACAGGCAGCTGCGTGGGCCAGGCCATCAACTGCGACGACGGCAATCCCTGTACCGACGACTCCTGCGACAACGGCGAATGCACACACCAGGAAATCTGCTCCTGTGATCAAGATTCAGATTGCAACGACGACGATCCTTGCACCGACGACGTCTGTAACAACGGCGAATGCGCACACCAAAACATCTGCGCCTGCGTCGAAGATTCGGATTGCGACGACGACGATCCCTGCACCGACGACGTCTGTAACAACGGCGAATGCACACACCAGAACATCTGCGCCTGCGTCGAAGATTCGGATTGCGACGACGGCAATCTCTGCACCGACGACGCCTGCAATGCGCAAAACATTTGCACCAACACGGCGAACAGCGCTCCCTGCGACGACGACGATGTCTGCACCGAAAACGACACATGCAGCGAGGGCAGTTGCTCGGGCAGCGACATCTGCGGCGGCTGCGATCCGGTGGCCCTGCCCGAACCGGTCCCCATGGCTCCTTTGCCCGGTGAAACCAACCCAGGTCGCAGCGAGTCCACCTCCGTTAACGGCTTTGCGGACGACTACCTCTACAGCGCGAATAATGATTTTAAGGTTGGCTCCCGACGAGAATGGGGCGGCACCATCATCTTCTTCGGGCAGAACCTCGCCGACGCGCCAGGCCGCAACAACACCAACACCATCGACGCCAACGACACGGGTCGCGAAGTGCAAGTGGCTTTCTACGACCCGGACCGCGCCATGCAGGACTGCGCTTGGGACGCATCCTGCGCATCCTCTTCCACCAATTGCGAATTCTCCATTACCTACCTGGGCTGGAATCCCGTTCAGGGAGGCAATCGCTGCAACAGGGGCTCCGGCGTTGAGGACGTGGTGAGCCAGGATGGGGTGCAGACGGTCACAACGCTTCCTCTGTTCTGGAATCCCAACTGGGATCGAGAGGATTGCTCAGACTCGGCATGCAGCGATCCGAACTTACGCGATCGACGCTCGGACGTCAGGGTCGAACAGCGCATGCGCTTCGTCCGCAGCCACGTGGTGGAGTTGCAATACACCCTGACCAACCTCGGCGACCTGAACCACAGGTCAACGGCCCAGGAGATGCCTACCGTCTACACCGCCAACGGAAACAACGGTCCGGACCTTTGGCGACTGTTTAACTCCGAAGGAACGGAAATCGCCATCAACACACCTGGCAACGACGGTTTTTTCTACAAGAACTACAGCTCCCCGGGCGGATGGTCCTGCATGCAGAACGACGATTTGAACTACGGCGTGGGACTGTATTCGGAAAACCGCCTTCCCAACGCTCAGGGCTGGCAAAACAGAGGCCTGCCCTTCAACAACTTCCGTCCTGTTTTTCCATTCGGCCTTACCCCATACGGCGAAGTCATCGCTCGGTCTTATTTAATCCTGGGCAGCAAAACCACCATCGAAGTCGAAGCCGCGTGGCTGGACCAGAATCTGCCCCCTTTCGGCTGGCTCGACGGCCCAACGGCCGATCAAAGCGTCAGCGCTTCGTTTTCGGTCTCCGGCTGGGTCCTGGACAACAAGGGCATAAGCACCATGGAGGCCATCATCGACGGCAACCAGGTAAC
The DNA here is from genome assembly GCA_030591745.1 of Deltaproteobacteria bacterium. Next base: position 3,382 of record JAUVAM010000064.1, on the reverse strand, counting down.
GACCCTGTCACACGGCAACGGCCGTTCTGATGTCTGCCTGGTCTGGCCCGCCTACCCGGGCTGCCCCAACGTAGGCTTTACCGGCAACGTGAACGTCTCAGGCCTGAGCGCCTGCCAACATCTCTTGGAAATCCGCGCCACCGACACGGACGGCAACCAGCGCATCATCGCCCGCCAGCGAATCGTCGTCACTGAGTAGCAAAACTTGCCCTCTCCTTGACCGAACACGTACCAGCCCTTAAGATGTGTCTCCGTGGGCGTTTTCCGGCTCACAGAAGGGCTCCATGAACCCAAGCTCAGAAAGCAACATCTTGATCCTGGCCTCGGCCTCGCCGCGACGAAGGGACCTGCTGAATTTAGCGGGTGTACCTCACAGGGTTCAGGCCGCCGAAGTGGATGAGACCGCAGGCCTTGCTGAAAATGCGAAGGACTACGCCCTTCGCATGGCGCAGACCAAGGCGCAAGCTCTGGCCGACAAGCATCCTCGGTCCTGGATTTTGGCGGCGGACACGGTGGTGGTCATCGACGGAAAAACGCTGGGCAAGCCTGCCGACCGTGACGCAGGCCGCGCCATGCTCAAAAGCTTGAGTGGTCGTACCCATGAGGTCTTCAGCGCCGTGGCTCTCATGGGCCCGGACCAGGCCCAGCACAAACTCCTGGCGCGCACCGAGGTGCGATTCAGGACCCTCGACGAGCGGATCATCGAAGCTTACCTGGACACGGGTGAACCTTTCGACAAAGCCGGTGCCTACGGCATTCAGGGCCAGGGTGCCATGCTGGTGAAATCCATCAGCGGCTCATACACCAACGTTGTCGGCTTGCCTCTCTGTGAGACCATCGAGCTCTTAGATCAAGTCGGCGTCTATTCGCCCTTTTCGGTACAGGGGCAACAGCAACATGCCATCGCGGGAGGTCGCGGATGAAAATCACCCCCATCGACATCCGACAACAACAGTTTGGACGCAGTTTCCGGGGCCTGGATGGCAGAGAAGTGGATTCGTTCTTGAATCTGGTCTCCGACGAGTTGGAGACCTTGCAGCGAGAGAACAACCGATTCAAGGAAGAGCTGGCCCGAACCATGCGCATCGTCGAAGAACATCGCGAGCGGGAGCGCACATTAAAAGAAACCATGATCACGGCCCAGCGTATCACCGACGACATCAAGGAAAATGCGCGCAAAGAGGCCGAAATCATCATTTCCCGGGCGGAAATTCAGGCAGAAAAGATCATCCATGCGGCCAACGACCGACTGGTCAAAGTCATCGAAGACATCAACGAGATGAAGCGACAGCGCGATCAATTGAACGTCGGCTTGACGAATCTGGTGGAGAGCCACCGCAAACTGCTTCGCGAAGTCCATGAAGAAAAGAGTGCTGAACTCTTTGTCGGCATTGAAGAGCTGCGGCAACGCCGTGCCCGCTTGCATGCGGAAGTGCAGGAAGTACTGGAAGCCCACGCCAGCCTGTTGGGCCTGGAGCGAGAGCGAGAGACCGAAGACGTGCGTGAAGAAGTCGAGCGCCTCCGCAGCTTGCAAACCAACCTCATGTCTCGGATCCAAGGTGCCATCGACACCCACTCCAAGCTTCTGGAAGCCAGAGAAGAAGCGGAAGGCCGGGATCGCTCCATCCACCCGGTAGAGAACAGCCTGCGGGTCTTTCGACGACCCAATAAGGATGAGGATGGAGACACGAAACAAGCCACAAGTCATGAAGACGATGACAAAGAAGAACAGGCCAAGGAAAAGGTCCGGTGAAACCCATCGCGGTCCTGCTTCTGGGACTGACCCTACTCATCAATGGGCCTGCGCAGGCCCAAAGCGCTCCAAGCGATTGCTCCATCTCAAGCCATAACTTTCGTTACTGCGTCGAGCCATCCCAGCGCGGCTTGGCCGAATCCTTGTCCCAAGTCGCGGAAACTTACCGCCGCAAGGTTCAGGCCGATCTGGGTCGAAGTCTCGCCGGCAACACACGGGTGGTGGTGGCCCGAGGCCTGCCGGAAATGAGGGCCGCGGCCCCGGAAGGTACACGAGTTCCCCCTTGGGCTGCGGGCATGGCCTTTTCCCGACGCAACCCGATCTTGCTGCGAGTTGAGAACCGAAGGGGCGCGGTAAACGACATCACGCAGGTTTTCGTGCACGAATTGGCCCACTTGGCTTTGGACCAGGCCGTAAACTTTCGTCGCTTACCGCGATGGTTCCACGAAGGCTTCGCCATCCATCATTCGGGCGAATGGTCCATGGGAAGAACCACGGCCCTGGCCCATGGGGTCTTGTCGAATCGATTATTCAGCCTGGAAGCCTTAACCGAATCTTTCCCCGACAAACCCCCTGACGTGGATCTGGCTTACGCACAGAGTATCGACTTCGTCGCATTCCTCCTCAATCGATTCGGCCGAGAGCGCTTTCGCAAACTCATCGGTCTGTTGGGGCAGGATTGGCCCTTCCTGTTGGGCGTAGAAGAAGCCTACGACATGGGCATTTTCAAGCTTGAGCAGGAGTGGCACGGTGACTTGAAAATGCGCTTTACTTGGATTCCCTTTCTGACCGGCACCGCGACCCTGTGGTTCTTGGCCAGCCTTGTCTTTATCGCCGCCTACCTGCGCCGACGACGCACCAAACTCCTCGGCCATGCCCTGCTCGAAGCCCAAGAAGATGAGGACGTGCCCGATCCACCATTGACACCATCCAGTCCCTGAGCGGGCTGGGACAAAACGCCGAAAATCCATGGAAAAACCACCAGGACTGTGATAATTCCATTCGGCACGGCACATATGATCAAAAGGCGTCCCAGCGACCGCCAGCGCGGAGGGTGCAGATATGACATCCGACGATCAGAACCCCAAGACTCCCAAAGAACAGATCCAGCCTGAGGCAGGTGTTCAGCCCGAGGCAGGTGTTCAACCCGAGGCAGGTGTTCAGCCCGAGGCAGGTGTTCAGCCCGAGGCAGGTGTTCAGCCCGAGGCAGCCGTTCAGCCCGAGGCAGGTTCTCAGCCAGAGGCAGCCGTTCAGCCAGAGGCAGCCGTTCAGCCAGAGGCAGCCGTTCAGCCAGAGGCAGGTGCTCAGCCAGAGGCAGCCGTTCAGCCCGAGGCGGATGATCAGTTGGTGGAAGTGGAGCCCTTACCCGAGGTGCAACTCGCCGCGGATGCTGATCTGGACAATACCCCCCTGCCCCTGCCAGGCGGCCCAGGCAGCCAGCCAGCCACTTTCGATCCTCGCCAGGCACCCATTTGGCAAGGATTGCTGGCCGAATACGAACGAGAACTTCAAGCCATGGGCAACGATCCCGCGGGCGCCTTGTTGCATTACGAATCCGGCCGCATCTGGGAAGAAAAGCTGGCCCAACCCAAAAACGCCTACCAAAGTTACAGTGTGGCTTTCCAGCTC
>JAUVAM010000512.1 GCA_030591745.1 Deltaproteobacteria bacterium | reverse complement strand
CGAAATTGGAGATGGGGTGGTCCAAATCCTTGCTGGTGACGCCGATGTGCTCTAAGACCCTGGCCCGCTGTGATGCCGGCACCAACTTGAAGGGCTCTTCGTGCATGGGGCAGGGCTCAAAGGTGTCATCGAGATCCCAACCGTAGGTGTAGAGCACCCCTTCGTCGGTGTGACTGTACTTTTCAAGACCGCGCTTCAAGAGTCGGGCGATGGTGGATTTGGATGAACCCACGGGTCCGTGAAGCAGGATCACGCGTTTTTCCGTGCCGTAAAAACGGGCGGCGGATTTGAAGACATTGACCAGGCGCATCAGGGGGATGTCTAAGCCGAAGATGGCGTCGGCCCCGCCGTTGGCCTTGTCGCTGAAAAAGTTGTAGCTCGTGATCTTCTTTTTGGAGTCGACGTATTCTTCCGTGCCGTAGCTCAAAATCATGTCGTAGAGCCGCTGGTAGGAAGTGCGCAGCACCCGGGGGTTTTGGCCGACGATTTTCAGATAGTCGGCCAGTGAGCCCTCCCAATGCAGCGCTTGGTATTCTTCTTTGTCCTGCAGGTCGCCGATGTACTTCATTACGTTTTTGCTCTCGGCCATGCTGGATCTCCTCCTTGCCCTCAATGTCGGTCCCGGGGCGATGTGGAAGATTTTATCTTACACCGGCCGGGCTTTAAGGCCAATACTTGGGCAAGTGGGAACTTTTGAGGCCGATATTGCGATCATTGACACATCTCGTGCGGAAACAGTAGGTTGCGGGTGGAGTCGCTGATCGGGAAAGTTTGGGGCTCAGGAGAGAGAACATGCCGCTCGAGTTGGATAGTTTAATCAAGGCCGTCACCGCCCTCGACCTGGTTCTGGCAAAGAGCAAAGACTCGGAATTCATGAGCGGGTTGGATGCCGTCGCCGCAAATGCGATCAAGTCCGGCGTAATTCAGCACTTCGAATTCACCTACGAGCTGTGTTGGAAGTTTATCAAGCGCTGGATAGAGATGAACATCAGCGCCGAGGCGGCCGACGGCGTGACACGGCGCGAACTGTTCCGCCAGGGCGCGGAAAATCGGTTGATCGACGACGTGGAGCAGTGGATGCGCCATCACGATGCCAGAAACAAGGTTTCGCATACATATCAACCGGAAATAGCGGAACGCGTCTATGCAGCCACCACAGGTTTCGCCGCGGACGCAGAAAAGTTATTGGCTGCCCTGAAAGCCCGGAATGATTGACGCAATCCCGCGGCACCTGGAAACCATCAAGCGTATTCTGCGAGAGCATGTGCCGGAGTGCGAGGTTCGTGTTTTCGGTTCGCGTGTTACCCAAACTGCCAAAAAGTATTCCGATATCGATCTGGCCGTGGTCGGGAAAGGTGTCCTGAGTTCTGACAGGTTGCGTCTGTTGAAGGAAGCCTTTGAGGAATCCGATCTGCCCTTTCGCGTCGACCTGCTCGACTGGCACGAGATCGCCGCAAGTTTTAAGAAAGTGATCGAAAAGAAGTTTGAAATAATTCAGAAGAACAGCGAAGGAGATATTTCATGAAGATCATCTTGTCGAGCCTGGTCGGTTTTCTCTTTTTGAGCCTGTCTGTCTTGGGATGCAAGAGCGGTACCGATGAGGCGGTGGTCAAAAAAGACGCCGCTTTGGGCGGGGTGCAGCCGAAAGCGGCGGCAGCCAAGGGCGAGGCCGTGAAGATGTTTATCGGGCCGGAACTGGCCCATTGTGTGGGCATGGCCCATCAGGAATGCAACCTGGTGCGCAGTTCGCCGGACGGGAAATGGGATTTTCTTTTCGAGCCCATCGAGGGCTTTAAGCCTGAAGTGGGAACTGAATACGAGCTTTTGGTCGACAAGATCAAGGTGGACAATCCGCCCGCGGACGCCTCCTCGATCAAGTACGTGCTCAAAAGCATCGTCTCGGAAAAATCGGCACTCAAGGCCGATGCCTTACCCAAAGACTGCGCCGGAAAAAAACTCGTGCTCAAGCCGGAGCTCACCAAAGAGGAGCCCGCGCCTGAGAAGATCTCCCATATTCTCAATTTGTCCCTCACGTATTGTGACGGCTCGACCTCAAGCCACAAGGTGGATCAAACCCCCATGGCCTGGGTCTTTCCCTGGTGGGCCAAGAAAGACTTCGATCCGGAAGCCAAGGCCGCCGGCGCCGTGTTGAGCGCTCGCTCCAAGATGCCCGATAGGCATCAGGCCACCATCCGCGTCATACCCCAAAAAGGCTACCTCTCACTCCAGCGAGCCGTACAAGCCTGGGAAGCCAAACCAGAAGGCCCCGAAGGCGTCGGCCCCATGGAATTCATCGAATTCAAACGCATCGCCATCCCCGCCGACGCAGTCGTCGAGTTGAAGCAGAAATAGCGCGGCACCGAAGTCCCATGCCTCAGAGGGTGCTTGATGCCCCTTGTCTCATGGCCTGTTTCGGGGAATGCCATGAATTCGAATGCCTTGATACGCCAACCGCAATTTGCCGAAGATTTGTACGAACTTTTTTTGCGTGACGAAGGAAGTGCTCTTGGGCTGCTTGTGGTCTTCGGCTTGTCCTTGGTCTTTTGGGGCTTGTTGTATGCCGCCGGTAGGTATGACGAAAAGACAAGATTGAAAGACGCAGGCGGGCCTGTCTTGCGCCTGGGTATTGCCTTCACCGGCCTGTTTTTGTTTGGCGCGGCTGTTTTTTCCGTCTGGCGTCTTTGGCCTCACGCCTTGCGGGGTCTGGAGGGCTTGCTCTGGCTGCCACCTGCCATGGCGTTTGTTATGGCGGGGAGTTCGGCTCTGATTGTATTGCTCTGTTTGGTTTTCCTCGTGGCGGGAGGATCCGTCATCACAGTGGAGCGGGTGAGGCGCTGGTGGTCTTGGTTGGTATTCGGTCTCTTGTTCGCCCTCCTGCCCTTGCTTCTGCTTAGCTACCCATACGCTTATGCCGCCAAGTACGGAGTTGTGGTCGTGGGTTTTTGGCTGGGCAAGGTCGCCTGGCGCATGGATGTCGGTCGCCAGGGGCGTTTGCTTGGTGGTCTGGCCTTTGTGGCCGCCGGGCTGTGTCTGTTGGTCTTGTTTCAGCGCTTGTTGCGTCCAGACTCGGCCTGGATGCGCTGGCGAGAACTGATCCACGTGGTCCTCTTTGTCATCGGCGGGGTCTTGCTCCTCCGGGCAGAGCGGGGATGGGGTGGCCGGCGTATGCTTCTCTTGTTTGGGGTTGCCATACTGGCCATCTGTTTTCAGGTCTTTTCTTGGCTGGATTGCTACCGGCGCACGGATGATTTCAAGCGGCACATGAATGCGTGGCTTTTACAGATCGAGCAACTGGGGGAATCTGGCTTAATGCCCATCGTGGTGAGTCCTCCACCCTTGCCGCAAGATGAGCACGGCCGTCCGGAGCCAAGGGAAAACAGGGTGGCGTTGTCTCGATTGGGCGTACATATGAATGGCCTGACGGAGTACAGGGCCTATGCGGATCCGGCCTGGTCGCGACAGTTTGAGGAGTGGACGAGTCGGTCTGATGATCCCGGAGAGAAGACCTTTGTTCTGGTGGTGTCGGGGGATGTGAAATGGGGGAACATGACCAGGGTTTTGCAAGAAGCCAGGCGAGCCGGCATGGAGCGCCTGCTGATGGCCTTCGAGAAAACGCCGCAGCCGGCTTCAATCAGAAGCCATTCGGAGGTGGAGGCCTTTATCGCTAATTTGGATTTTGAAAAAGATCGCGCTGAAAAGCTTATCCTTACTGCCAGACTTATGACTCGTCTGGGCGAGTTTTGCCCCGACTGCCGTTTTCTCAGTGGTCGAGGCTGTTGTTTCTGCGACGCCCGGGAGATGGCGGTCTATCTGATGCGTGAGATGCCGAAGGCTCTTGGTGCTTGT
>JAUVAM010000068.1 GCA_030591745.1 Deltaproteobacteria bacterium | reverse complement strand
GGAGGTCTTCGGCGGGGCGGAAACCAAGGTGCGATTTCGATCCTCGTCCAATGTGGAAGACGCCCTGGAGTTTAGCGGTGCGGGTCTCTACGATTCGACCTCGGTCTGCGCCGCCGATAGCCTGGATGACGACCTGGACGGTCCGAGCCGCTGCGACAGGAGCAAGGCGGAGGAGCGCAGCGTTGAGCGAGGTTTGCGCAAGGTTTGGTCCAGCCTGTTTAACGACAGGGCCTGGTCTGAGCGTGATTGGTATCAGGTGGACCAAAGCTTGCCCAGCATGGCCATTTTGGTCAGCGAGGCTTTTTCCGATGAGCAGGCCAATGGCGTGGCCTTCACCGGCAACCCGCAGGTTACAACGGACAATCGCTACTTGATAAACGCACAACTCGGAGATCAATCGGTGGTGGGCAACGATTCGCGCCTGGTGCCGGAGCGGGATTTTTTGCGCATCGCGGATGGGCAGGTTACCGGGATCGATCGATCCCGGGCTTCGACTTTGTCTCCTCCCGGTGCCTGGGTCCTCTGCGACGCAGTGCTTGTGCAACTGGGAGAGCGCATGGCTGAGGTGGTTGCTCATTTTCCCCTCGACACTGGCTCGTGGCGCCGCGAGCAGGTTCTGCTGGATATGGAGTTCAAGCTGGACTCGGCAGGAAATCTGAGGTTCAAGCAGATTCGACCCTTTTTGGATAAATGCAGGGCGGTGGTCTGCAGCAGCCCGCCTCCGGATGTTTGTTTGGATGAGCAGACCTTGCTGCAATACGATGCCTGGGGCGAATGCGACGCAGTGACCGGTGCATGTCGATATGGCCAGGATGAAACAAGCTGCGCCACAGCTTGCGAGGAAGGAGCTTGCCTGTGAGGGCGATGGGAATTCTGAGTGCTTTCGTTGTCATGTTCTCATGGCCAGGTGTTGCAAGCGCCTGGGAGAGCGAGGGGCTGCGCCTGCGGGGTCGCATGCAGACCCGTTGGCAGGTGGAGGAGTCGGAAGGCGATTGGTCCAATCAATTCATCCTGCGCCGGGCCCGGGTTGATGGGCGCTGGCAGGTTTTGGACTGGCTTCGTATGGATTTGGAGTTTGAGGGCAGCGATGGCGTGGAGCTCAAGGACGCCTATGCAAGGATAGAGCCCTGGTCTTTTCTGAAGTTGAGCGTCGGACAATTCAAGAAGCCGTTTTCGCGTCTGCGGCTTGATTCGCCCTGGGCCTTGGTGATTCCCGAACGCGGCCTGCTTGATGACACGGTGGTGCGCAAAACGAGCCACGGTGGCTTTGGCGGTCGGGATCTGGGCGCCATGCTCAGCGGCAATTTTGTGGCCGGTCTTAAGATGCGCTATTCCCTGGGTGTGTTCAATGGGGATGGGGCGATCGATGGGCGGGATGAGCAGCACACGGACTACGTGGGGAGATTCCAAATACGCCCCATCAAGGGTTTGCTGCTGGCTGTCAACGCGGCTCACAAGATTATCTATTTGGGCGATCGTCATCTGACGGCCAATCTTTTTGGGGCCGATCTTCGCTGGACCCTTGGTCCTTTTCGTCTGCAGGCCGAAGCGGCTTATGGTGATAACCCCAATGCGGGGCCGGGTCACCGACTGGTCGGCGGACACCTGATCTTTTCCTGGCGATGGGAGGTCAGACCGGGCTGGACTCTGATACCGGCGGCCATGGCGGAGGTCCTGGATCCGGATGATGCCGTCGATGGATACGGTGGGCGCCTGGCTGGGGCTTTGAATTTGGACGTAGGGGAACATCTGCGACTGGTCCTGTCGGGTGAGGGGGCTTTTGGCGATCTGAATGCAGTGGACGCGCACACCGGTGCCCTGTCTGGGCTGGATGCAGCAACGCGGATCTTCGCCCAGGTCAACGTGATGTATTAGGAGACGATGGCGTGACCTGTGGGTTCAAGATTTTACTGCTTTTTGTGTTGACCTTGGGGTCTTGTGCGCCGCCTCCGGGCACGCCGCCGGATTACGAACGGGTTTTTTCAGACAAGCGGATCCAGGCCTGGGAGTTGTCATTGGATGGAGACGATTGGCTTGCCCTGCTGACGATGCCGGATGCCTACGTGCCGGTGGATCTTTGGGTGGATGGGGAGGGGATACAAGATGTGGGCTTGCGCCTTATGAGCGATCCCCTCGATCGCAAGCCCTCCATGCGCATCCGTTTCAACGCGTTCAGGCCGGACTTTACCTACCACGGTCTCAAGCGGGTGAACCTGCGCAGCACAAGAGACGATCCCAGCCAGGTGCGTGAAGTGGTGGCATCCTCGTTGCTAAGGCAAGCAGGTATACTGGCCCCCCGGGCCAGTCTGGTGGAGGTTTGGCTGGATGGCGAAGGGCCGGGTCTTTATAGCCTGGTGGAGCAAGTGGATCGCAAATTCCTCGAAGACCGTTTTGGGGAAAACGACGGCCAACTCATCAAGCTGGAGGCGGGTGGGATGTTGCTCGATCCGGGAGAGCACTTGGACGAACTGGCTTATGAGTTCAAAGGCGAAGACGTGGAGCCGGACAAGGAAGGTCTCATTGCTTTTCTGCATGTACTTAACCGGACGCCGGATGAGGCCATAGAAGATTTGTTGCCGGCATGGGTGGATGTGGAGGCCTGTCTGAAGCTTTGGGCGACCTTGGCCTGGGCGGTTCATCTGGATAGCTATTTGGGCACCGGCGACAACCTGTATCTTTATCGGGATGAATCGGGGGTTTTGCACCCCATCCCTTGGGATTTGAATCGAGCCTTCGGCAATTACCATGGCGTTTCCTGCGCTATGAGTACGGACGACATGTTGGGCATGGACCCCGGGGCGCCGACCTGTGGTGGCCCGCGACCCCTCGTGGACCGCCTGCTGGCTGTGCCCGCGTGGCGGGCTCGTTATGAGGCTTTGTTGTTGGATTTGATCGACGGGCCCTTGGGCCTTGCGAGGGTCGAGAGGGAATTCGTGCGATGGCATGAGTTGGCGCAAACTTCGGCCCTCAGAGACGGCCTGTCGGACTATAGCCCGGAGCAATTCATGCAGGCTCTGGAGCAGGATACGCCTGTGGGTGACAATCCCCGCCGGGTGCCCGGATTATTTCCTTTTGTACGGGCTCGGGATGCCTTGATTCGTCAAGTGTTGGGTGGGGAGGATTGAGTCTTTGACACGCACATGGAAAAGCGTGGCTGGCGTTTTGGCCCTGCTGGGCGCGGTGGGGGCCTGGTTGTTGAACCGGGGTGATCCGGTGACCTGGCCAGGCTGGCGTATCGCGGCCATCGTTTTGGCGGCGGTTTTGTGGGGACTCTGGTCTTTCAGCAAAAAGGCTTCTGAGACTTCGAAGAATCAGCGCTGGATACATCGATTGGCGGCTTTGGCATTGTGTCTGTGGTCCGGTATGGCCCTGGGGGGAAGTCTGGGGTGGTCTGCGGAACAATTGCTGAGCCATGGCCGGGTTGCACCCTGGACCTTCTTTCATTACTACCTGGGCGCCAAGTACTTCCCTGAGCTGGGTTATGAGGATTTATACACCCAGGCCCTGGCCGCCGATGCGGAAAGCTCGCGCAAATGGGCTGGTCAGGTGGCTGTGACGCGCAACCTGGGCAGTTATCGCGTTGAGCCCCTCCGTCCAGAACAACTGGAGCGCTCCGGGAACTGGAGCGATGAGCGCTGGCGAGAGTTCACAGCGGATCTGCAGCTCATGCAGCCCTGGATGAGCATGTCGGATTGGCGGCGGTTGTTTGTGGATCGTGGTTACAACGCCACGCCAACCTGGACCGCCATCGGCAGGGTTCTCGGTCTGATACGGCCCGACAGGGTGGGCCGAACCTTGCTGGGGGGATTGGATCTGTTGTTGTTGCTGCTGGCATTCGGGGCGGTGGCCCGTAGTTTCGGCCTGGTGCCCGCGCTGGTGTCGGCTGGTTGGTTGGCGATGTTTTATGGCAACGAACACCATTTGCTGGGCCGCCTCTTCATCCATGATTATCTGGTGGCACTGCTTTTTGCGGTCTGTGCCGTAAAACGGGCTCGACCGGCAACCGCCGGCGCCCTGGTGGCCTACGCGACGGCCGTTCGTGTTTTCCCTGTGTTCATGGCGGTGGGCATCGCAGTCTGGGCGGCCTCTCGCTGGTGGCGTCGCCGCCAACTGCCTTGGTTCGGCAAGCGGTTTGTTATGGCTTTCTCCCTTTCTATTTTGTTCTGGGTGGGCTTGGGTGCCATGGGCGGTGGTGGTTTGGATGCCTGGTCACAATCCGTCGACAACTTGAAGCTCCACGGGCAAGAACATCGCTTTGGCGATCGCCGGCTGGGCTTGGCCCATATGTTTACCCATGAGTTGGGGGCCGATTCCTGGGAGACCAAGGCGCAAAGGCGTGTCGTTTGGGAGTCGCAGTGGCCGGTCTATTCGCTGGCGGTGGTTTTGATGCTCGGCTTGTGGCTTTTTGCTCTCTTTCGCGCATCGGACGATGACCCCCTGGAGGCCATGCTTTATGGCCTGGCCGGGGTTTTTATCCTGGTCGTTTTGTCCCGCTACTACGGATCCATTTTTTGTCTTTTGTTCCTGTGGGGTCTGGGTCGCCGGGCCCCTGCGATTCTGCAGGTGGGCCTCTTGGGCCAGATTGCCTTGTTCTACGTTTTGGCCTGGGGGGAAGCCAGTGACTACGCCTGGTACTGGATGGCCAATGCTCTTTGGGCCGCCTGGTGGTTGGTTGCTCTTTGGTCGCGGGCGGGGTTCTGGCCTCAGGGCTTGCTCAGGCGAGCCAGGATTTCTCCGGCAGGGTCGACCAGCGCAAGCACTTGATCCGAATTGGCGGCGCGTATGCCTGCCATGAACCAGCGACCCGAAGGGTCGGCCGGTACATCTTGCCAGTACTGCACAATATTCAGGTTGTCTTGGCCGGCCAAGACCGTGCCGGGCGGCAAGGTGAAGGTCCAGGGTCCCTCGATGCGCCAGTTGCTCAGATCCACGGCATCGGATCCGGGATTTTGAATCTGGACAGAGCCCACGCTGCTGGCGCGTATTTGCAAGGTCGGCTTTTTCTTTTGGGCTGCAGGGATCAAGCCGCTGCCGTCTGGTCCATGTGTGAGAAAGAGGTGGATGCGTCGCGGCACCAGATACTCATCGATCAGGCGCTGGGTAGCTTGGCTGGCTGACATGCTGTGCCCCCAGTTTCGAACCCAGCGTTTGGCGTCCATGTCCAGATCCTTGGCCATGCGTCTGGATATCTCGGCTATGCGATTTTCGTAGTACAGTTGTTCTACAGGCGAGTCGGGCGCTTGCATTATTTTGTCCATCAGGGAGCGAAGCCGGCGCAAAAACATTTGCCGAATGCGTGGGGACCGATACAGGGCCTCGATGATACAGTTGAACTGGCCATGAATTTTCGGATGCGCCCGGTCGCCGAAAAGGGGATGGCTCTGTGGATCCTGATCGGCCCAGATGGTGTCTTTGGATCCCTTCGAATCAGGAAGAAAGATGCGCCCAAAGGTCATGTCTTTGTCCCAGGGGAGCATGCGCCAACGACTGGAACCCCTGCTGTCGCGGTAAAGAAAGTGGTTCATGGCGACGTGATCATTGTCGTGCATGAGCACGGTGGCGGCCAGGTAGTTGAGGACGGCCGGCAAATTTACGTGCTGGAAGAGAAAAGCCTCTTGTTTCGTTGGATCCAGGGTCTGTTCCTGCAGGCCCAAGATGAAAGCCAAGAGGTCGTCGTTTTTCTCCTTTTTCCTGTTTTTCTTTTTTGTCGGCACCCACTTCGTGCAGTCATCACCGAACATTTTGTAGGTCGCACCCTTGGGATCCAGACCGTTGCGGCGCAAGAATCGGCTGTCGAAATGTTCACACATGTGGGCCAAGGCATAAAATTGACCGTTTTGCACAACCCGCACCGGAAAGCAAAAGGCATCTACCACCCCGGCTTGCCGGTAGGTGTCCCAGGCCAACTCCCGGCGCAGCGAAGACCTGTCACTCCAGTTGGAAGACAGGTTGAATTCGTTCACCTCTATGTTGGGGCCTACGGCGAGCAGGTGACCTTCGGGGAGTTCAAATTTCAGGTTTTTCTTGGCCCAACTCGACGAGCGTTGCCCTCGCTTGCGTACCAGGATCTGGTCGATGAATTGGCCTTCGAAAAAAATGCTACCACGCATGCCTTTGCGGCCCTGGGTTTGCTGGGGTTTGCTGGTTTGCCAATAGAGCACGGACAAGGTGTTTTGTTGGTTTGGGTCCCGGATCAGGGTGCCGTCCCAGCGCGGAGCGTCCGCGTGACCGATTTCCTGAGGCCATCGGCCGGATTGATTCTTCTGGTCCTGGGCGTGGATTCGCCAACGGATCATGTTGCCGGCCTTGAACTCCTCGGTGGGGATGTGGACCCGACAATGAGATTTGTCTCCTTCTGCTTGGCAGGTCATTGGCAAAAAGGAGGACGGTTCAAGGTTTCTTTGCCACTCGAGTTGCACGCACATGATGGGGCTGCGTTCCGGTCGCAAAATGGTCTGGATCAGGATGCGGTCCCCCAGGGCAGGCCAGGCCGGCGTTTGTGTGGCTTCTTCAACCACCGGTCCCCTGTTTTCTGGACGGCTGTCATTGGCTTTGCCGGGCGTGGGCATGCTTAAGTATCGCGGCTCAGATTCAGGCAGGGGTCCATAGGAAAGATCTGGCCATTGCCTGGGCAGGATGGATAGTTCGTCCAGCAGTCGCCCATTAAAGTCCAGCAGGCCGATGGCTTGTGGCTGTTTGGGCATGCGCAGGCCGGCGTGCAGGTGACCCGCCAGGTCCTTGCTGCCCAGGCCGCTTGTGTGGAGCACCAAGAAGGCACCAGGATTCATCTTCATGCGAGGCAGGCTCCAGCGCTGTTCCTTGCGGGTCCCGCGCACGGCGATTTGCAGGCCCTTGATGTCCAGGGGCTTGTCGCTTGGGTTGTGCAACTCGATCCAGCCACATCGGTCATGAACGCCCAGGGTCTGGCCTCGTTGGTTTTGGGCCAGGATTTCGGTGATCTGTAGTGGGGATTGTTTGGATGGCTTGGCGATTTTGTCCACTTGTGTCATGCCGTCGCAGGTTGAAAGCGACAGACCAAGTAGCGCAAGCAATCCATGAGTGAGAATCCGCATTGGCAGGCATCAGGGCTTGATCGGGCGAGCCATGACTTCTCCGTTAGAGTCAACCAGGGCCACGCCCTGAGCAGAATCGACGGCACGTAGGCCGGCCATGAACCAGAGGCCCGAAGGGTCGGCCGGCACATCTTGCCAGTACTGCACAACATTCAGTTTGTCTTGGCCGGCCAAGACCGTGCCGGGCGGCAGGGTGAAGGTCCAGGGTCCCTCGATGCGCCAGTTGCTCAGATCCACGGCATCGGATCCGGGATTTTGAATCTGGATAGAGTCCACGCTGTCGGCGCGTATTTGCAAGGTCGGCTTCTTCTCTTGGGCTGCCGGGATCAAGCCGCTGCCGTTTGGTCCATGGGTGAGATAGAGGTGGACGCGTCGCGGCACCAAGTACTCTTCGATCAAGCGTTGGGTGTCTTTGGTGGCTGATATGGCTTGTCCCCAGTCCCGAACCCAGCGCGTGGCGTCCATGTTTAGAGCCCTTGCCATGCGTTCTGATATTTCGGCAATTCGTTTTTCGTAGTGCAGTTGGTCAGGAGGCGTGCCGGGTGCCTGCAGTCGTTCATCCATCAGGCTGCGAAGGCGACGCAGGAACATCTGTCGAATGCGCGGGGAGCGATAGAGTGCATCGATGAGGCAGTTGAACAGGCCACGGACCTTGGGGTGTTCCCGGTCGCCGAAGAGGGGATGGCTTTGTGGGTCGTGATCGGCCCAGATGGTGTCGTTGAGGACACCCGGCTTGGCGATGAAGTTGCGCCCAAAGGTCAGGTCTTTGTCCCAGGGGAGCATGCGCCAGCGCTTGGAGCCCCTGCTGTCGCGATACAGAAAATAGTTTTTGGCGACGTGATCATTGTCGTGCATGAGCACGGTGGCGGCCAGGTAGTTCAGGGTGGCCGGCAGATTTACGTGCTGGAAGAGAAAGGCTTCTTGGGCTGCCGGCTCGAGGGCCCGAGCGTGCAGGCCTTTGAGGAAGTTTGTCAGGTCGTCGTTTTTCTCTTTCTTCCTTGTTTTTTTGACCGCCTCCACCCGAGACGTGCAGCAATCGTCGTACATCTTGTACATGGCGCCCTTGGGGTCCAGATCGTTGCGTCGCAAGAAGCGGCGGTCGAAATGCTCGCCCATGTGGGCCAGGGCATAGAATCGACCATTTTGCATGACGCGTACTGGAAAGCAGAAGGCGTCAATTACCCCGGCTTGTCGATAAGTGTCCCAGGCCAGCTCTCGGCGAAGCGAGGACTTGTCGCTCCAGGTGGAAGACAGGTTGAATTCATCCACCTCGACGCCTTTGCTTACGGTGAGCAGATGGCCTTCGGGTAGCTCGAACTTCAAATTTTTCTTGGTCCAGCCCGATGAACGATACCCTCGCTTGCGAACCAAAACCTGATCAATAAATTGGCCTTCAAAAAAAAGGCTGGCGCGCATGCCTCTGCGACGCTGGGCTTGTCTTGGTTTGCTGGTTTGCCAATAAAGCACGGGCAAGAGGTTTTGTTGGTTCGGGTCCCGGATCAAGGTGCCGTCCCAGCGAGGTGCGTCCGCGTGGTCAATGCCCTGGGGCCATCGGCCGGATTGACCCTTCTGGTCGTAGGCGTGGATTTGCCAGCGAATCATGGTGCCGGCTTTGAACTCCGTTGAGGGGATGTGGGCACGACAGTTGAATTTGCCGCCCTTGGCTTGGCAGGTCATGGGCAAGAATGATGGCGGTTCGAGGTTTTTTTGCCATTCGAGCTGAACGCGTTTGATGGGGTTGCCTTCAGGCCTCAGGATGGCCTGGACCAGAATGCGGTCCCCCAGAGCAGGCCATATCGGCGTTTGCTCCGCCTGTTCGACCAAGGGCCCCTTGTTTTGTGGACGGCTGTCGTTGGCTTTGCCGGGCGTTGGCATGCTCAAGTATCGTGGTTTGGATCCGGGCAGGGACCCATAGGACAGGTCGGGCCATTGCTTGGGGATCTGAGATATTTCGTTCAGGACTCGTCCTTCAGGGTCCAACAGGCCGATGGCTCGCGGCTGTTTGGGCAAACGCAGGTCGGCATGCAGGCGACCCGCCAGGTCCTTGCTGCCCAAGCCACTTGTGTGGAGCACCAGGTAGGCGTCAGGGGCCATGTCCACGCTCGGCAGACTCCATCGCTGCTCTTTGCGGGTTCCGCGCACGGCAATCTGGAGGCCTTTCGTGTTCTGGCGCTTTTCGCTTGAGTTGTGCAACTCGATCCAGCCATGACGGCCGTGGACGCCAAGGGTCAGACCTCGCTGGTTTTGTGCCAAGATTTCGCTGATTTGCAGCGGGGATTGCAGGAATGGTCTGGCGGGCTTGTCCTCTTGCTTCGGCTTGTCGCAGGTCGAAAGCGACAGGCTGAGTAAGGCCATCAGTCCATGAACTAGAATTCGCATCGGCATGAGCATAGGCGCATGTGGTGGATATGGGCAAGAATACCCCGGATCCCCCACCCAGCTTCGTTGACCGGATGGAGCTCTGGAACCCGGGGCAACGCCGGAACCTTTGCATTTGCCGCATTCACCGG
>JAUVAM010000436.1 GCA_030591745.1 Deltaproteobacteria bacterium | reverse complement strand
CGACGCCCTCAGGCTGGGTCGAGTGAGGCTGACCGCGGAGGTGGTCGACGTCTTGTTCGAAGGGACCGAGCTCTTCAATCGCTTGATCGCCGAGGCTGGCGATGGCCCGCGTGTGCCCGAGGAACATGTCGCCCAGATGATCGCCCAGGTCGATCAGGCGGCCAACCTGTCGGCGGCAGGCGAGCAGAGTAACCCCTTGGATCAAGTGGATTTGGACCCCGCGCTACTCAGCGTACTGACCGAATACGAAGAATTCCGGCTGATCGACAACATTCGTCGGGGAAGCAGGCTGGTCAAGGTGCATGCTTCTTTTGATTTGATGAGCTTCGATGAAGGCTTGGCTCAACTGACGGCGGATCTCAAGGCCATCGGTGAAGTGATCACCACCTTGCCCAGTTCCTCAAGCATCGTTGATGGCGGCATCGAGTTTGATATTCTGCTGGGAAGCCAGCACGATGCGAAGACCATCCGGGAGAAACTGGCCGATCCCAGTCTGAACGTAGAGGATGTTGAGTCGCGCGGCCCAGCTGCCGTTAACCCTGTTGACAAGACGGGGCCAGAGCGCAGCTCGGTGCCGGTCGATGCTCCACAAGGGAAGCCCCAGGAAGAAGAGTCATACAGCCTTCGCTCAGTCAGTCAGACCGTTCGTGTGGAGATCGACAAGCTGGACAGGTTGATGAACATTGTCGGCGAATTGGTCCTGGCCCGAACTTCGATTCAGGACTTATCCGAGCAGCTCAAGTCGGAGAAGGGCTTCTCCGGTTTGGCTGTGGACCTCTACAAGGCTTCGCGAAATTTGGATCGTCGACTTGATGAATTGCAGACCGGCATCATGGAAGTCCGTATGGTGCCCTTGAGCCAGAGCTTCGAAAAATTATCTCGGATGATTCGCAAGCTATCCCGCAGCGCGGGCAAATCCATCGAGCTGAAGATTCGAGGGGCGGACACGGAATTGGATAAGTTGATTGTCGAGGACCTGGCTGATCCGCTGATGCATATCATGCGCAATGCGTTTGACCATGGCATTGAGATGCCGGAAGAACGAGCCAGGGCTGGCAAGTCGACCACGGGCATCATCAACGTACATGCCTATCAAAAAGGCAAGCACGTGGTCATCGAGATTGCGGATGACGGCCGAGGTGTTGATTACGACCGCTTGCGCGAGAAGGCTCGCTCTCTCGAGGGCCTAGATCTCCCGCCGGTGGACGAGATGACCACGCGCGACTTGTCGAGCCTGTTGTTCTTGCCGGGATTTTCGACCAGCGATGGGGTCAGCGAACTTTCGGGTCGGGGTGTGGGCCTTGATGTGGTCAAGACCAACATCGCCAAATTGTCCGGCATGATCGACGTGCACTCCGAAGTGGATCGTGGAACCCGGTTTACCATCACACTCCCCATTACTCTGGCCATCATCCGGGTGCTCATCATTCATGTATTTGAGAGAAACTACGCCATTCCGCTTAGCTCGGTGCTGGAGATCGTCAATATTCGTTATGTCGACATTCACACCATCGCCCGGCGAGAGGTGGTGGAGTTGCGGGGGCAAACGCTGCCTCTCTTGCGACTGAACTCGGCTTTTGATTTGGGCCCGAGTCCGGAGGACGATGCTGGGCAGGTCTATGTAGTAGTGGTGGGTCTTGCGGAGAATCGACTTGGCGTTTTGGTCGATGGCCTGGTCGGGCAACAGGATATCGTGATCAAGTCCTTGGGGCGCTCTTTGTCCCAAGTTCCAGGAATCGCTGGTGCCACCACCTTGGCTAGCCAGGAGACCATATTGGTTCTGGATGTGGCTGCGCTTTTTTCAGAGACACTGACGCGGGATTGACGAGGCAAGGCATGGCGGAAAGAACCAGCAAGCGCAAGCCGGCGAAAAAGGCCAAGGCGACCAAGTCGTCCAAGCCGGCCAAGTCGTCCAAGCCGGCCAAGTCGCCCAAGTCGCCCAAGTCGCCCAAGTCGCCCAAGTCGCCCAAAGCTCGCCAGTCCCCCCCCGCCACGGCCCCCTTGGACGAGGATCCGTCCTTGGTCGCGCTGCCAGCTCAGTCCAAGGAGACCGCCGAGCCGAGACAAGGCTTCGTTGAATCGCTGGAAGCCTTTTTCCTTCGCCCAGAAGAAGGAGGCTTTGATGGCGGTTTGGCGGTGCGCAGCGCAAAACAAGCCGAAGAACGAGAGTACCTGAGTTTTCGTCTGGCTGACGAAATCTTCGCGGTCAGCATTGATTTCATCCGTGAGATCATGAAGCCGCCGGTCAGCACCCCGATGCCACGCACTGAACCGGTCATCCTGGGTGTCTTCTCCTTGAGGGGGGATATTTTACCGTTGGTGGATTTTCGTGCCTTGCTTCGCGTGGATGAGTCTCCTGTCACGAGAAGAAGCAGGGTCTTGGTTGTGACGGTGTCTGGTGAGTCCGTCGGCTTGTTGGTGGATGAGGTCATGAATGTGTTGCGTTTCGCTGAAGATGACATCGAGCCCCCGCCAGCGGTCTTTGGGCGCATGGAGGCCGAACATTTGCTCGGGGTGGGTAGGTTTGAGGGCGTGATGATAACTTTGATCGATTTGGAGGAGGTCGTGCGACTCGACCCCTTCGTTCGTAAATAGGACCAGGAGTGAAATGAGACAGGAAGATCAGAGCGTGCAGTTGTCTTCGTTTCGGGTCGGATCAGAGGTGTATGCCATCGACATCATGCGCATTCGGGAGATCATCAATCCTGTTTCGGTTACCCCTGTGCCCGAATCGATTGGTGCCATCGAAGGGGTGATCAATTTGCGCGGTGTTATTTTACCCATCATCGATTTGCGAAAGCGTTTTGGTTTGGATGCTCTGACGGACACCCGACTGGTTAAGTATGTTATCGCCCTGGTGGATGGGCGTTTGTTTGGGTTTCGAGTTGACGAGGTCCTGGACGTGGTGCGGGTAGATACGGAGAAAATCAGTCCATCCCCGCAGCAAGAAATGGGTCGTGAACCAGGTCTCTTTGTGGGTGTTTGCGAGGTGAAGGGACGGTTGCTGTTGCTGTTGGATTTGCGGAAGATTATCCGGCCGCACGAGCGGGAACGAGGTGCGACGTGAGTGGAATTGACAGGCTGCGGTTTAGTCGAACCCATCTGGGCGTGCTGGCCTTGGCCGGGTTTCTGCTGGTGGGCGTGTCCTCGGTATTGGGCGCATTGGACAGGCTGATTCTGGTTTTGCTGCCCGCCCTGGTGATCGTGGCCGCGCCTGCACATTTGTTTCGACTTTGGCTGTCTCGTCGTCGTCTGGCTCCTCTTCAGGAGCTGTTCGATAGGCTAAAGGCTGAGAGTCGAATCAAGCAGACTGAGGCAGAGCAGGGTTTGAGAGTTATCGCGCGCTTCCCCATTCGGGAATCTGTAACGGGCGTGATCATTTGGCCTTTGGGGGCGGTGGGTATCTCTTTCGCCACTGACTTTTTGGTCGGTATGTCTTCATGGCAGGCTTTGATCGTGATCGTTTTGGGCGTGGCTGTTGGTTGGATCGATGCCTTGTTGGTGTATCAGGCCGGGATGCGTTTTCTGGATCCCATGCGGAACGATTTGGAGGCTCACCTGGATCCCGCCGCCTTGGCGCGGCAGCCAGCCCAGCGCTTGACTTTTCAGTTGATCGTCTCTGTGCTGGTGGTCTTGGTGTTGGGCCTGGGTATGGTGTCGCTGGTTTGGTTCGGCTTGATGCGCGATAGCAAAGCTGAACAGATTCTTACAAACCATCAAGCCTCCTTTCTGGGTGCCGTCCGGTCCATGCCGCCTGGATTGAGCGATCCCGTTTGTTTGGCGGATGCCTTGCGCGATGCGGGAGACGCTTCGGGGCTCGGCCGCAGTTTGGTGGTCATCGATTCCAAGGGGCAGGTGGTGGCTGGATCTCAGCCCTTGACCCCATACCGGGACTGGCTGAAGCTTATCGCTGAGAATAGTGCCTCGGACTGGAATGATCTTCAGGCACCTTTTCTTTTCATGGCCCGGCGAATGTCACCCGAACATCTGTTGGTCTGGGTGGCTGAGATGGATGTGGTCCACCGGGCCATGGGCACGAAACGTTGGCGGGCCATGTTGGGTGTTCTGCTTACCGCTTTGGCCTGCCTGGTCCTGGGGGCCTCCGTTGTGAGGACTGGAATCAGGCCCCTGGGCGCACTTGCCGAGCGGATTCGGTCATACCATGGCGCTGATATACCGGCCCCGGCGCCCGGCCTTGGGGAATTGCCCGTCTTGTCGCAGGCCATCGAGGATTTCGCGGTCGCGGTACGCAGTACCCTGAAAACGGGCCGCAAGGCGGTGGGCGGTTTGATGAGCGAGCATCGCCAGATGAAAAACAAAGTCATCGGGGTCACCAACGCAGCAACTTTGCGTGGTGAGATGGCGG
>JAUVAM010000354.1 GCA_030591745.1 Deltaproteobacteria bacterium | reverse complement strand
GACGACGGGCCCGCGCCCGATCCCGATAGGTCTTGGCCGCCAAAATGATGCTCTCGGTGCCGCCCGAAGTGGTGCTGCCCACCGTGTCCCCGTCCCCGCCCAGCATCCCGGCTGTCATGGAGACCAACTCTGCCTCCATGCGTCGGAGAGATCGGAAGGCCATGGGGTTCAGGTAATTCTCAGCGATGTAAAGACCATAGGCTTCTCGCAGCAAAGCCTCGTGTTTCTCGGATTGATGGTAGACCAGGCTCCAGGTACGGCCGTGTTTCCAGTCGGCATCCGATGCCTTCATGGCACGCATTTGTTCGATTAATGCCTTCTTCGCCAGGGGTTTTTTCGGCATCTGCATCAGACAAATTCCCTATAATTGAATGGACTTACCGTGATTCAATCATGCCTGGGGCCTGGATGCAACGAGGCCCTCATTTGACAAGCAAGCGATGGGTACACATGCCATGAGGGTCAAAACATGAACAAGGAGGCATATGGCATGAGCGAACAAGAAAAAGTACCCTGCGGGCTCTATCGCACCACGGAAGCCATCGACGAGACCGTCCCGGCCGGCAGCCTGGTCTACTACCACAACCACGGCGATCCCGGACCGGGTGTTTATCCCGCGGAGGGCTGGAAGCAGAATAAGGCCCAGTTTTCCAAGCGCGGGGTCTTGATACCCGACGAAGACTTTGCCGCCTCCATGCATCCCTTGCCCCATGAGGGTTTCTACCGTGTGCTCGAGCCCTTCACTTGCTGTCATAAGAATTGTCGCGAGTTCGAAACGGACACATTAATTCAATTGGGCTACAACGGCCGTGGTCAGGCCATTGCCTTCGTACCCGAATGGAGCGACGCGGGTTTGCATTTGCCTGAAAAGGGAACAGCCATCGATGAAGATCGCTTCAGTAAATTGAAGCCCCTGAAGATGGCGCGTCCAGCCCAAGGAGAGAGCGAAGGCGAAGACTCAACCCTGCATTGATGAGATCGTAGGTCTTAAGGCGTGAAAACCATGTGGGTGACGGCCTCGACCGTGGGATCGGGGTCGAACTGGCAGCGCACCAGGCCGTCCATCTGTGTGCCGGGTCCGTCCATGGCCGTGAAGTCGTAGTTGCCCGAGCCGTCGCCCGTGAGCGCGCTCAGCACCAGATCGTTGGTGCCGGAGCAATGGGCCGCACCCATCACGCTGACCCGATACAAGGCCAAAGAGCTATTGGCGGTCATGTCGAAGCCGATTTCCAATGCGGGATGATTGCGCACGTCCGGATCAAAAGCACTCAGATCCACACAGAACTCATAGCAGTCGCCGTCGGCCGTCACCGAACCGGCCCAGCCCCAGGCGGTCACCGGACCCGAGCCCGCGTCAAACCAGAAACTCAGGTCATCGCCGGCATCGAGAGCCGTCTGCCCCGCGATGAAGCAGACCTCGACACCGCCGTCCAAGGTAGTGACATCCACCAGCGTCGACATGCTGCCGGTGCCGGTCATGAAACCCGCCGTTCCTCCCATGGTGGCACAGTCCGTATCGACGCAACTCAGGCCGCTGACGGTCCAATCCGAAAAATCGCAAGCGTCGAAGTTGTCGGTGTAGGCCACCACATCATTGGGCGCGCAAGCACCTGCCCAGCCGAAGATCACGATGTTATCCAAGAAGACGCGTTCACCGGATGCACCCGAATCCACCACGAAGTTCAGATCCACCATGCCGGCATCCACCTCGCCGCTCAGGTCCACGCAACGACGGTAAAAAGAACCATCGCTGAGGAGGGTCCCGCCGAGGTCTTCAGCCCCGTCGATGCAATCCAGCGAAGGCCATGAAGCATCCCCTGTATCGGCAAAAAGCATCAGCCCGGAAGGGGTGGCCGCCCCGATGGTGGCCACGTCGTAACACAGGGTGGGATTCTCAAGGCCACTCACATCAAAAGAGCCGACAAGACGGAACTGGCGCATGCCTCCGCAGGCCACATCGACATCCGCAGCCAACACGGGTTGGCCATAAGTTGCCGTGTCGCAAATGGTTGCAAGATCGTCACAGCAAGGCAGGGGTCCGCCCGTGGTACTACAGTCGTTGGCCTTTTTGGCGTTGCAAAAATTTCCGGTCAACAAACGCCAGCCGTCCAGATCGCAGGCACCCGCACCGTCATCGAAATCAGCCACGCTGACCACCGTGCGGCCCAGGGTCGGGCTGCATGAGAGACAAGCATCCAAAGCGCTCACGTCACCACCGGAGGCAGTCAAGACGCAATCGCTGGTGTCACCGCCGCCGCCGCCAAGACTCAAGGGGCTCTGGCAGTTCACCACCATGGAAGACGGCGCCGTGCCGCAACCTGTTGCCGCGGTAAAACAATCGGGTCGACAAGTTTCGCCGACGCCGCATTCATTGTCATCGGGCGTCCCCATGCAACTTCCATCGGCCTGGCACAGGTCGCTCCCGGTGCAGGCGATGTTATCGTCGCAGTTCGCGCCCTCGTCGATGATGCAGTGGTCGGTCTCGTTGCATGCCGCACACTGTCCGCTTCCACAAGGGTCGCCGGCGGACACGCAGGCACCCAGCACATCGCAGGTCTCCGCTCCGTCACAAAACAGGCCGTTGTCGGTGCATGGAGTCCCCTCGACAGCCAAAGTGCACTCACGATTGACCTCGTCACAACTCGCGTCGCAGTCGCCCGTGCAAGGCGAGTCCACGCCGGCCACACAAGAACCGTTTGCGTCACAGGCATCGCCCACGGTGCAAAACAAGCCGTCTTCGCAAACCGTGAATTCAGCCATGGGCGCGCCTTCGCAAGCGTCGATGTCCTCGTTGCAAACGCCTACGTTGCAATCGTCATCCAGGGCAGAACAATCCAAGGCCGGCCCCGAGCACATGCCGCCCGTGCAGGTATCGCCATCGGTGCAGAAGAGACCATCGTCACAGCCCGTGCCGTCGCCCACCGGTGTGTTGACGCAGGCCCCGTCCACGCAGTCGTCCGCGGTGCAATCGTTGCTGTCGTCGCATTGAGCGGGGTTGTTGCAGGACATGCACTCGGTGTCATCGGCATCGGTGTTGCCGTCACAGTCGTTGTCCAGACCATCGGTACAGGATGGATCATCCACGGGACCTTCCGTGTCCGGCGGCTCGGTCACCGAAGGATGCTGGCACTGATCCAAATCCTCATCGCAAAGGTCCTGGGTACAGACGTCGGCGTCCGAACAATCCCGGCTGCCCGCCTGACAGGTCCCCGCCTGACAAGTCTCGTCGCCATTGCACCACAGATCATCATCGCAGGGAGTCCCGTCGGTGACGTTGGCATAGACACAATCACCTTCACTGCAGGTGTCGGTCGTGCATGGATTGGCGTCGTCACAATCCGTATCGGTCTCACAGACAGGGCCGACGGATTCCAAGACGATGACCACCTCACCATCGGAGGAGCCGGCCACGAAATCGTTGCAGCCTCGCAGGATAACCTCGCCGTCCGCGTCCAGGGCCTGCGCGAAGAACAAACGCCTGCCTTCTTCGGGCAAGGCGAGAGGCCGAGCGCCGGTGGCGTCCGGCAAGGTGATGAGGATCTGATCCTCGATGAAATAATCCGAATCCCCGGGAACGGCCGTCCCGTCCATCAGGGCAGCGCAATTCGCTTCAAGGAAAGGGATGATATCGTAAATTTGTACGCTGGCTGTTGCCGTGCGGGAGGCCTCATCGGGAAACTCCACAGCCAAATCGAACTGCTTATTGCTCGAACCGCAAGCCACCAAGGAGACAAAGAGACCTGCGAATGCCAAGTTCCGGATCGTCGTTTTCATAATAATGTTCCTCGCTACCGCAAGACAACGTTGTATTCCAGCTCACCGCCGCCGCCCGAACTCGAAGCGGCCACCGCCACGCCTGTCACCGTGCCGGCCACCACCACACCCACGCCGGTCCAGAACCACCAGGTCGTGTACCAGGCACCTGCCACTTTTTTCCCGTCATCGTCCGGCTCAGCCTTGCTCTCCAGAGCGGCAAGAGTCTGGGCGTCGGCCAGCCGTTTTTCCTCGGCAGCCTTCTTGTCGGCCTCTACCTGCTGGGCCATGGCCACGCCGGCTTTGCTCAAAAGCTTGAAGGGCTCGTCGGCCTTGCCGGAAAAGACGAGCACGCCACCTTCCGGATTCAGGCCGACAAAGTAATAGCTCACCTGACCGGCGTCGGTTTCTTCCGGCAGTTGGAACTTGTAGTCTCCAGCTCCTTTGACCTTCCAGACATGCTCTTCGGCAGGGCCATCCCCCATGCTGTAGTTCACTTTCAATTGCTTCACCATCTTCATCCGATCATCCAGTGTGACGGAAAGCTCCAGACCGGCCAGGTTCTCAGGCAGCTCAGGCACCTCATGGCTCAACCCAAGGGGCGTCTTGCCCTTGGCCGCGGCCAAAGCGGCGTCAAACTGTTGGCGCAACTTGGGCGACACCCGCTTGGAGAGTTGATGCTCGGGATCGATGACCAAAAGCCTGTCAAAAGCTCTCCTGGCCTTTTTGCCTTTTCCCAAAGCCGCAAAACACATACCCTGAATTCGGTAAGCCGCGGCCAAATCCTCAGGACCACTGTCAGCCGAAAATAAAATCTTGCCCACGGCCTTCAAGGCCGGGACGTATTTCATCTCAGCAGTCAACTGCTCAGCTCTATCCAGATCTTCTCCAGCCCAAACCAAGGCAGGCAAGCTCAACAGACCCAGCACAACAACGAAAAAGCAGACGTTTCGCATGGTCCTCTCCTTAATCTTGGACGTCGATACAATAGCAAACAATAATAATAACCGTTGCGCTGAATGATGCAAGGCAATTTCAACAAATCCGACACTTTGGCAGGTCACAAGCTTGCCAAGACCCAGTCACAGATGTATGATTTTTGACTATGAGTACTACCAGAAGAAGAATAAAGGGACGCACGGGCGAGTATCAACTTCTACATCAGATTGCCACAGGCCGACGCTTCGGGGTCCACTTGGCCCTCAAGGAGGGCGAGACCGGTCCCGGGCGCTTTGCTGTGGTCAAGGAGATTCTACCCGAACTCTCCCAGGATAAGCCCACCCTGTCCCGCTTCATGAAAGAGGCCAAGCTCACCTCTCGTTTTGATCACAAGCATGTGGCCCACATCCACGAGATGGGCAAGCTCAAAGGCGTCATCTTCTCCATCATGGAGTACATG
>JAUVAM010000625.1 GCA_030591745.1 Deltaproteobacteria bacterium | reverse complement strand
GCGGGATGCGCTCGGCCTTGCCCGTGATGTCGCCTTCTCGAAAAGCCTTCACAAAAGCGGTCACCACGCCGGGGGCAAACTGTGACCCGCTACAGAAACGAATCTCTTGAAGAGCGAATCGCGAATCCAGACCCTTGCGATAGGGTCGATCCGAGGTCATCGCGTCGTAAGTGTCCGCTACCGCGATGATGCGGGCGATGGGCGGTATCTCCTCCGCCCGCAAGCCATCCGGGTAGCCTCGCCCGTCGTATCGCTCATGGTGGTTGCGAATGCCGGGCAGCGCGGCGGAGAAATAGGAAATGTGCGCCAGAATCTCGCAGCCCATCACCGGATGTCTCTTCATCATCCGATACTCCTCGTCATCCAGAGCACCCGGCTTGCGCAGGACCTGATCATCAACCCCGATTTTCCCGATGTCATGAAGCGTGGCCGCCAGCTCCAATTGCTTTTGATCACTTTGGGCCAACTTCATCTTGTCCGCGATGGCCAGGGAGTACTCCACCACCCTCCGGGTATGCCCTCCGGTGTAAGCGTCCCGCACCTCGATGGACTCGGCCAGGGCCTCGCTGGTCTCCATCAAGGTCTGCTGGGTCTGCTCAAACAAACGCGCATTCTGAAGGGCCACGGCCACGCGGTCCGCCAAGGCCTGTAAGAGGTGAAGATCGTCAGCGTCGAAATGGCCACGGATCTTGTTGATCGCCTGCAACACACCGATGACGAGACCACGAGCCAGAACCGGCACGCAGATCATGTCTCGGGTTTCGAAATCGGAAGACTGATCCGCCCGACCACTCCAGCGCTTATCGCGCGACACATCGTGGATGATCACCGGCTCGGCATGCTGAACAACCCAACCGGCTACGCCCTCTCCAGGTTTCAAGCGAACCCTGCGCACCTTGCGGGCCTGGGCACCCAGGGCCACCTCGAAGAAAAGCTCGCCGCTGTCAGGCTCGACGAGCAACAGGGAACCCGCCTCGCAAGCCACAAGCTCGGTGGCCGCCCGAATGGCCCTGCGATGCACCTGCCGCACATCGAGGGAAGCATTAACCAGGTGACTCACCTCGTTGAGTACCTGCAATCGATGGCTCATCCGTCGTGATTCTTCCCAGAGCAGGATGTTTTCCAACAAGGCACCCACCGTGCCCGCCAGTCGCGTCAGGTACGCCAAGTCCTCTTTGGAAAAGCCTCGATGATCGTCTTTGTTGAGCAACTCCAGCACACCCACCAGGTCCCCCTCCCGACCGTGCAAAGGCACTGCCAGAATATCCTTGGTGGGGTATGCGATGTAGTCGGAAATCCTTCGCCACCAATGCGGGTCCTTGCGCGCGTTGCGCACCAGGCGCGGCTTGCCCGTCTTGGCCACCCGCCCGGCGATGCCTTCACCAATGGCCAAGCGCTGCCCCTTGAGCTTATGCCTGGCCCGCCCCCTGACCACACGAAAAATCAACTCGCGACTCTCCCGATCCACGAAAAATACGGTGCCGGCATGGGTCCGAAAAACCTTCATCGCTTTTTGCAAAAATTGGTCCAGCAGCCGGTCCACATGGCCACCCGAACCCTCCTTACCACTCAGTGTTCTGAAGAGGTCAAGTTCTTGCGCCAAGCGCTTGTTCTCGGCAAGGAGGTGCGCGACATCAGACTTTTTCGAATTGCGCGACGCCATCAAACAAAACCCTCAGTCTGAATCCGGCGGATGGTGTCCTGAATGCGATGCTCTTTCATCTCGCCCAGCACGTGAGACAGGCGAGGATACTCTTCGGCGATCTGCAGGACTTCTCGACGGGAAAACTTCACCAACTCCACCCGGCCGACCGACTCTACATGAGCCGTGGTGGGGGCTCCCGTCAGCACGCTGATCTCCCCGAAAAGATCGCCCGGATGCAAACTGGCCAACTCGATACGCTTGCCCGACATGCCAGTAAACACACGAACCGTGCCGCTCTTGATGATAAACAAGTGCTCGCCGTCGTCGCCTTCCTGGATGATGCGGGAGCCATCATCATGAATTTCCAGGGCCGCCATGCTCAGCAGTCCCTTGCGTTGATCAGGCGTCAGTCCCCGAAACAGAAAATTCTTGGCCAAAAGTGTATCGACCACCCGTTGTTTGTAGAAAAAGAACAGCACATCCTGCACCCGTGGATGTTGCTCCACCACCTGGGTCAACTGCTCCCGGCCAAAGCGCAGCAACTCCGTATCCTCGACGGCCTCTACATCGGCGTGTCGAATCCCGTCGCCCAGAAGACCGAATTCACCAAAAAAGTCACCCTCCACCAAATTGGTCAGCCAAAGGGGGCTGCCATCCTTGTCGCGGCTGGAAATCTTCACCACCCCTTCGACGATCAAGAACATGGACTCGGCGGGCTCCCCCTCCCTGCAGATGATGGTGCCCGCGCCGGCAAAGACTGGCACCAGCTCGTCGATGAGGGCGTCCACCTCCGGGCCGGTCAAGTCGGACAACAAAGGCGTACGCGGCAGCTTGTTGGGGTCCAATCGGGCCAAATCCACGTCCAGGGAGATCTCCTCGGTCAGCTCCAGCACCGGGGGCTCGGGGGATGGCTCGATCATGCCCATCTCGCTGCGCTGCGCATCATAAAGCTTGGCCAAGACCTTCTGGACGTCCTTCTCCTCCGGATCGATGGACAAGATGATCTTGTTGATGGAGATGGCCTTGACCAAAAAACCGGCCTTGGCAAACAAAGCCGCCGCGGTC
>JAUVAM010000174.1 GCA_030591745.1 Deltaproteobacteria bacterium | reverse complement strand
ATCCACCGTAGCCGGCCCGGCACCCGCAGCCCGTGGGCGTACCCAGGGTGGGTTCCCGTCGATGGTCCCCATCTCCTGTGTCTCCACCGTCCGAAGCATCGACAAACCCTGCGTCAGCACCTGCATCCGGCAAGCCGGCGTCGCTTCCGGCGTCTGAGCCCGCATCCCGGTCCCCTTCAGGCACCACACAAAAACCACCTTCACAGGGGGTCTCTTCCGGACAGGCCAAGGCCTCGCAACCATCTGGTAAGCACAGGCCATCGACACAGCGACTGTGGACCGGACAAGTCACGCCCAGGCAGGGATCCCCCGCGCACCGATTCTGTTGGCAAACCTGGCCAGGCAAACATTCAATACCCACACAGACCGTATCCAAACAGGCACCCTGGATGCAGAGCTGCCAGAAGGCACAGGCCCCACAGGCCGGTGTCACACACAGCCCTTCGCGACAAAGCGCCGGACTCTGGCAAACCACGCCCGCGCAGGGATCCGGCAAACAATCTCCCCGACCCGTCCAGGGGTCCACCAGGCAACGCTCTGCTTCCGGGCAGGCCAAAGCCGGGTCAAAGCAATCCTTTGCCACACAGGCCCCCAGGCTGCAAACCAGCTCATCCTCGCAGCTCGAATCCAGACAAGGGTCCGCACATGCGCCATCCACACAGACAAAACCGGGATCACATTCAACACCGCAACAAGGAGGCACACACCAACCTTGGCGACAGATCCGATCCGAGTCCGGACAGTCCGCGTCCTCCTGACAGCCCCCAGCGCAAGTACCGCAAAGACAGGCCAAGCCATCGGCACAAGGCGAGCTCTCCTCGTCGATCAATCCATCGCAGTCGTTGTCCAGACCATCGCAAAGCTCCATGCCGCTTGCGAGCTCCGGACAACGCTCTTGGCCTTCCTCGCAAAGGGTCGCCCCGCGGCAAATACCAGCACCGCAGAGGGTCGGCCGGAAATCCTCATCCGTGTTGCCATCGCAGTCGCTGTCTTTCCCATCACAGAGATCTTCGACGCCGCAACCCGCGCTGTTGCTTGCCAATATCGCGCCGTCCGAGCCGGCCACCCAAACGGCCTCCTCGGAGGGCACGACCAGGGCCCGGAGCCTTCGACTGCAGGGGATAGTCTGCTCAAACCAACTCAGCCCACCGTCCCGCGTCGCCCACACCCGGCCCAACTCACCGCCGACAAATCCTCTCAGGCCACTGGGTGAAAAGGCCAGGGCCTCAAAATCCATCTCAAGATCGAGATCCACTTCGGCCCAGCTCAATCCCCCGTCATCGCTTCTCAACAAACTTCCATCGCTTCCAGCCACCCAGGGAATACCCCCCGCCTGCCAAGCCACCGCATGCAAATCCGCGGCGGTGGACAAAGCGATGCGTTGCCAGCTCTGCCCCCCGTCGGCGCTGCGCAGCAGGGTGCCGTCATCCCCCACGATCAAGCCCAGGTTTTCGTCCGCGAAAGCCACATCATGCAACCAGGCCGAGCTCTCGCTGCTCCGCGGCTGCCAGTTCTGACCGCCATCCACCGTGGCCCAAATGCTGCCGGCGTATCCCACGGCCCAGCCGAGCTCCGCATCGACAAAGTCCACACCGAAAAATGCGCTTGGTGCTTCCGCCATCTGGCTTATCCAGTTCGCGCCCCCGTCGACGCTTGCCAGGATGCGGCCGCCGCCGGATTCGCTGGCACCCACCGCCCAAAACCGACCCGACCCAACAGCGGCGACAGAGGACAGGCGAGCTCCGCTTGGCGACTCAATCGCCTGCCAGTGAGCGTCGCCCGCAGCCCGCAACCACATGCCTCCCCCATCCCCCACCGCAAGTCCCAAGCCCGCCTCGTCAAAAGCCAAGCCATGCAAGGCACCAGCCGGCGGATCGCTTGCCACTTGCCAGCTCAGGCCCCCATCCGACGTGATCAACAACAGTCCCCCGTCACCGGCGACGAAGCCATGCTCGGCGTCGGCCCACCACACGGCGTTCAATGCGGCCGTCACGCCGGAGTTCACCTCGGTCCAGCTCAAGCCTGTGTCGTGGCTTATCAGAATGGTGCCGCCCTCGCCCACGGCACAGCCCAAGCCGCGGCCGGAAAAGGCCACCGCGGCCAGGTTCCGCACAGTACCCACGCCCGCAACCTGCCCAAAGGTCAGACCATCCCCGCTGCGAATGATGGTGCCGTTGTGTCCCACGGCCAAAGCCAGTCTGGCGTCCACGATGGTGACATCCAACAACGTGTAATACGCGCCGGTGTTGACCCGTTCCCAAAGCCGCCCACCATCCGTACTTCGCAACAACGTCCCGCCCTCGCCCGTCGCCAACACAAAAGAGGGACTCAAGGCAGCTACGGCCCTCAGATCCTGAATGGCGCCTGAGTTCTGCTCCAGCCAGGATCGGCCTCCATCCCAAGTCCTCAGGATGTGACCCCCATCGCCGACAGCCCAACAAACCCTGGGATGAACGCAGGTCAGCCCGTGCAAGTTGACCGAAAGACCGGAACGCTGAGGACGGAAATGCAGGCCCGCGTCCTCGGATCGCCAAATGGAACCCTGGGTGCCCACCGCCAGCACCCACCAGGAATCAGCCCAAACAGCAGCCCGCAAGTCGGCCTGATCGGGCCCCTGGGCCACTCGCCAGCTCTGACCCCCATCCAGACTGCTGATCAAGGCCCCATCTTGACCTGCCGCCAGCAATTGCAGGGGATCGCCGGGATGTCCATGCAAGCTTTGCAGATCATGCCCATGAAGGGCTGGCCGTTCCCAGCGCCAAGCCATGTCGGCCACAGCCCATGGACTTTGAAAAATCGCCAACAAGAAAAACAAAAAACAGAGACAGGCCTTCATGTCTGCTCCGAAACACTCCGCCCGTGTCGTTGCACGATCAGGCGGATCAGCTCAGCGGCCGCCTGGCTTATCTTGGTGAACTTGACCGCGAAACCGCTGGGTTCCTGCCGACGAAACCAGACCACCTCTCCCTTGGCCCGCACGGGCGCGTGCACCTGCGGCAAAAAGAGGTCCAGTTCAATCTCATGCTCAGCTTCGGGCAGGCTCTTGGCCAGGAGGAAGACACCCCCGGCGCTGATGTTGGTCGTGTGATAGGTCTCGGTTACGTCCCCCCAATTCACCCTGGCCACCGCGGCCACTTCCACCCGAACATGACGACGACGTTCTTTGAATTCAGCCTGGTTCATGAAGGAATGCTCTCACGCCCCCGACCCGGCCGTCAACGCTAAGGGTCCTGGATATCGCCGGTAACCTTGTTTCTCCCCGCTCGCTTGCTGGCATACATGAGCTTGTCGACTCTGGACAACAAGCTTGCCGGGTCGTCCTCCGACCGGGCCATGGTGGCGCCTAAGGACACGGTGACGGACAGCAAACGTCCATCCTCTTTCAAATCGCTGCCCTCGACCAAAAGCCTGGAGCGTTCGGCCACATGCATCAGCTGTTCGGGCGTGACGTTGGTCAAGATGGCCAAGAACTCTTCCCCGCCCCAACGCCCCAGCATATCAAAGGGACGCAGGCTGTTGGCCAGGGTCAAGGACACCAGCTTGAGGACCTTGTCGACGACCTCCTTACCAAAAGAATCATTCACTTGCTAGAAACGATCCACGTCCACGAACAGCAGGCCGAAAGGCCAGCCGAAGCGATGCAATTCCCCCAATCGACTAACCAAACTCGCGTCCAAGTGCCGACGGTTCACCAGCCGGGTCAAAGGATCGAGCAAAGCCATGCGCTCCAGTTCCTGCAAGCGCTCTTGCAACTGCTCTTCCCGTCCCTCGGGCCAAAAGAACTCCACGGCGCCCAAAACCTCCCCATCCTCATCCTTCCAAGGCACGCAGCGGACCATCACGGGTACTCGATGCCCCATCTTGTGGTGGAAATAGACCCGCAACTCCCGGTTCTGTTTGTCATGAAGCGTCTTGTGCAAAGGACAACCGCCCTCGCAGAGCAAATGGCCCGCTTCATCCATGTGCATCAAAATCCGGTCATGACAATGTGAGCCGACAACTTCCGAAGCACCAAAACCCGTGATGCGCTCGGCCGCCGGGTTCCAGTACTGAATCCGGCGATCACGATCCACCAAATACACACCCTCACGCATCTGCTCCAACAGCGTGCGATTCAAGATGCCGAGTTCCATGCCGAGTTCCATGCTGAGTGCTCCCGCTAAATCAGTCGGTCCATTAATAGCATTCCTTGCAGTCCCCAACCAAATCTACGAATATCAAACAAGGAGGAATCGATGACAAAGAGATTGCTTTACCCCTTGCTCATATGCCTACTCACCTTAGGCCTGACCGCCTGCGGCCTGGATGTGGTCGAATTCGACGTGGTGGAAACAGGCGGCGTGGGCGGGGCGGCCCTGAACTTCCCCGGCATGGCCAATTTTTCAACAGGCCTGGGCCGAGCGCTGTCCGACAAAGACGTAGATCCCGGCGACGTAGACAGCATGAAAGTCCTCGAAGTAAGCCTCCGCATGACCTCACAGGGAGGCCTCACACAAGACCTGAGTTTCATCGAAGACATGGAGTTCTCAGCCGAGGCCGACGGCCTCCCAACGGCCCGCATCGCCTTCCAAGCGTCCATCGCCGAAGGCGTCCGTGAAGTCCAGTTCCAGGTAGAAGACAACTTAGAGCTCAAACCCTACTTAGAGGCCGGCAACATGGCCATCCAAGTCCAAGCCACCCTAAACCCCCCACCCCCCGATCTGGTAGAACTAGAAGTAACCTTCAAAATCCGAGTGGACGTAGATCTGACCTGAAGTCGCTCAAAACAATAGATTGAAACCGATGAGCATGCTGGTAACGCCAAGGCCGATGTAGCCGATGAGCCCGGCTAGGAAGGGTACCTTGACCCGGTGCCAGGCCAGGATGGAGAAGATCAGCCAGACGAAGGGGAGGATTAGCACCGCCAGACCCCAAAGGATGCTTTGGCGGAAGGCTTCTATCACCACGCCGATGGTGCCGCCGATGATCAGGAGCAGGCTCAACCACATCAAGTAGCGCAACCAGGACGAGGGTTGGCGACTCTCGGTCCAGGTATCCGGCACCTGATAGCTCTCATCGGAAGTGGCTGAGTTTCGCTCCGGATCCGTCAGGCTGCCATCGGTCTCAAAGGCCTCCGCCGGCAATCCCTTGGCTGGCGCCTCTATCGCATGAAGCTTTGTTTTGCAGTTGTCCTTGTAGCTCAGCAAAGAGGCTCGCTTGTCGGCCGGCACGTCTTTGAGGTTTCGGGTTTTGAGGGTCTTGCCGGCCTGGTCCATGTAAACATAGACCGTGCAGCGCTTGGCCTCGGCGGCTCCGCTTACCGCAAGCAGGCCGAATAGGATCAAAAAAGAGAAGAAACGATTCATCCAGGACAGTCTGTCACCGCGTTTCTTCGAAAAAACGGATATCCAGCGCGCTGCGGTCCATGGCCTCGGCCGCCTCGGCCGTCGCGTGGGCATGGGGCAGTACGCTTGCGATGAAGTATCGCGCCGAGGCCACCCGGCCGTGGTAGAAGGCCGCTTCGTCATTGTCCGCCACCAACTTGGTCCGAGCCGCGTCGTCGGTCGCGCCTTCGCGTTCGGCGATGGCGTCAAAGGCCTCTTGGGCCACGCATGCGCCGTCCAATAGATAATGAGCCGTCACGACGTGGCCGAAGAGCTCCAAAAAAGGCGTGGCGTGCAACATGGCGTAGGCCGGGTCCTTGCCCATGCCGACGGCCAGATCGGTGGCTATCTTCGTTACCATGCCCACCGACTTCTCCAACTTGCCGGCCATCTCTGCCAAGCCCGTGATGCCCTTGGCTTGCCCCAGTCGCTCCATGACAATCGTCAAAAATTGCTTCAGGAATTCGCCCTTGTTGCGGGCGATCTTGCGACCCAGAAGGTCCAAGGCCTGAATGCCGTTCGTGCCTTCGTACAAAGAGGAAATCTTCTGATCGCGGCAGTACTGCTCTACCGGGTATTCTTGGCAATAGCCGTATCCGCCGTAAACCTGAATGGCGATTTCGTTGATGCGAAAGCCCATGTCCGTGCCATAGGCCTTACAAAGCGGAGTCAAAAGCTCGATCAAGTTTTGGTACTTGGCCCGCTCTTGCTCGTCTTCCGATTTTTCCGCCCGATCGATGTAAGTCGCCACGGCCAACATCATCGAACGCATGCCCTCGACGAAGGCCTTCATGTGGAGCAACATGCGGCGCACATCCGGATGGCGGATGATGTTGACGCGGGGCGCGTCGGCCTTGGCGCCCAACTCGGCCCCCTGGTTGCGCTCCATGCTGTAAGCCAAGGCGCTGTTGTATGCCACGGAGCCCAGACTCAGTCCCTGCATGCCCACCAAGAGGCGCTCTTCGTTCATCATCTGGAACATCAAAGACATGCCCCTGTTCTCTTCGCCCAAAAGCCAACCCTTGCACTTGCCTTCGTCGCCGAAGTTCAAGGTACAAGTCGGCGAGGACTTCATGCCCATCTTGTGCTCGATGTTGCCACAGAACATGTCGTTGCGCTCGCCCAAGTTGCCGTCTTCGTCCACCAAAAACTTGGGTACAACGAAGAGGCTGATGCCCCTGGTGCCCGCCGGGGCACCTTCGATTCGGGCCAAGACGGCATGAATAATGTTTTCGGTGAAATCGTGCTCGCCCGCCGTGATGAAGCTCTTGGTGCCCGAAATGATGTAATGGTCCCCTTCCTTCTTGGCCGTGGTCTTCAAATTGCCCACGTCCGATCCGGCCGAAGGCTCGGTCAAGCACATGGTGCCGGCCCACTGGCCGGTATACATGCGCTCGACATAGAGCTTGCGAAGCTCATCGGTGCCGTACTTTTCGATGAGATGGGCCGCGCCCTCACTCAAGGTTTGTGTCAAGTAGAAGGCCACGTTGGCACCAGAAAAAATCTCTGCGATGGTGTACTTCAGCGAATTGGGCAAGCCCTGGCCGCCGAAATCCGGGTTCTGCGACATGCCGATCCAGCCACCCTCCGCAAAACCGCCGTAGGCTGCCTTGAACTCATCGGGCATGGTCACCACACCCTTGTCGAACTTGGCACCGATTTCGTCGCCCAACTTGTTCATGGGGGCCAGGTTGTCGGTAGCGACCTTGATGGCCTCGTCGATCACCATCTCGAACAACTCTTTGTTGCACTCGCTATAGGCAGGCAGCTTGCACAAATCTTCGATATTAAGCTGCTCGTAAAGTACGAATTGCAGGTCACGCTTGTGAACCGAAAACTCGGTGGTCGCCATGGAATCCTCCTGGGGGGGTATTTGTCGA
Source organism: Deltaproteobacteria bacterium (assembly GCA_030591745.1). The sequence goes on along the minus strand of JAUVAM010000174.1, from coordinate 195 downwards.
CAAGCTAGCATGAGGCCCATGTGGGCGCAACCGGTTTTGACAGATCTGTCAACTCTGATAGGCGGCCAAGGCGGCCTTGGCCTCGGTGGCCAGCCGTCCAGCCAAATCGGCCGGCTCGAGGATGCTCGCCCGGCCTGCAAAGGAAGCCACATAGGTCAGAACAAACTCGTCGGACACGTCGTGGAGGCTTGCTAT
>JAUVAM010000106.1 GCA_030591745.1 Deltaproteobacteria bacterium | reverse complement strand
CACCATGATCTCAGCCGCCACCCGCTGGAACGCTCGCCGGTCTTCGTTGCGGCGCTCTTCTGCTCGGCTTTCGGCGTCGACCTCGTGGTTTCGCTTTCGTCGAGTTTTTCTGCGCCTCTCTGTCATGCCAAGCCTCCCGGCTGCAAGCTCTTCACGCTCATGGATAAAGTTCCTTTTTCAGACTGCGGCCCATCAAGTTGCGCACTACCTCGGCAGCAGGCAGATCCTCATATAGCATACGATAGACCTGATCGGCGATGGGCATATCCACTTCTTCTCGCCGCGCCAACTCATGGACACTGCGAGCGGTCTTCACGCCCTCGGCCACCTGGCGCATCTCTCCCAGGATTTCGGCAAGGCTCTGCCCTTGGCCAAGCTTCTGACCCACCTGCCGATTGCGGCTCAAGCCCCCGGTGCAGGTCAGCACCAAATCGCCCATGCCGCTCAAGCCCGCCAGGGTCAACGGATTGGCGCCCAGCTTGACCGCCAAGCGATTCATCTCCGCTAAGCCTCGGGTAATCAAAGCCGCGGTGGTGTTGTAGCCGAAGCCCAGGCCGTCGGCCGTTCCGGCCGCGATGGCCATCACGTTTTTCAGCGCCCCACCCAACTCCACGCCCACCACATCGGTCGAGGTATAGACGCGAAAGAAAGAACCGGAGACTTGTTGCTGCACCTGCTCGGCCACCCGTTCAAAACGAGCCGCCACACTGACAGCCGTCGGGTGCCCCAAGCCCACCTCGCGAGCAAAGCTGGGCCCGGACAGAAAGGCCAGCATGGGGTGATAGACGATGGGCAGGACATCTTCTAAGACCTCGCACATGGTCATCAGGCTGTCGTTTTCCACTCCCTTGCTGGCGCTGACTATGGGCACACCCTTGGGAAGATATGCCGCCGCCTGCACGACGACCTGGCGGGTCACATGGGAAGGCACGACCAACAGAACCAACTCGGCACCCGCAAGGCTTTCGGCCAAGGAAGAGGTGGCCTTCAGGGCCTCGGGCAGCTTGATCTCAGGCAAATAGGTTCGATTTTCGTGATGCAGATTAATCTCTTCGCTCACCTCCGGCTCGAAAGCCCAGAGCATCACTTCGTGGCCTTGCCGGGCCAAGTGCAAGGCCAGGGCCGTACCCCACGCCCCTGCGCCAATCACCGCCACCCGTATCGGCATCTGTTTTTCTCCTCGTGCGCCCACCGTCACTCCTCGTCGAAGAGATCCACCAAGCTTGAGTCCAGGCTTGCTGGACGCGCCCTGTCCTTGGCCCAATCCCGCAGCGCCTTAATCTTCTCTTCATAGGTGTTGTAAAGAGGCACGATTTTCTCCAGCTCGCGCTGGATGTCTTCCTGGGTCATATCTCGATCCTGCTCGAAGGCCCGAAACAATCCGGCCAGGACCCCTTGCTCCAACTCCGCGCCTGAAAAATGCTCAGCCTGTTCGGCCAAGCCGGCCGGGTCAAATGCGTCAACCTTCTTCGCCCGGCGCTCCAGGTGAATGCGCAGGATATTTTCGCGCTCGTGCACATTGGGCAGGTCTACAAAAAAGACCTCGTCAAACCGACCCTTTCTCAGGAGCTCAGGGGGCAATGCCTGCACTTCGTTGGCCGTGGCCACGACAAAAACAGGGGCCTTCTTTTCTTGCAACCAGGTAATGAAAGAACCAAAAACGCGAGAGGATCCGTCTCCACCCTCCGCTTTGACCGCGGAGAAACCCTTCTCGATCTCGTCAACCCACAACACCACCGGAGCCAAAGACTCAGACACCCGCATGGCGTGCCGGATGGAGGCCTCCGGGGATGACGTACCGAAAGCCGCGGCCAAATCAAGACGGACCAGAGGAAGACGCCAAGTGCCCGCCACCGCCTTCGCGGTCAGGCTTTTCCCACAACCCTGCACGCCGATGAGCAGCAAACCCTTGGGCGCCGGCAACCCGGCACGGCTGGCTTCGGCGCCAAATCCCTTGGCTCTGGAATGCAGCCAACGCTTCAACTCATCCAGGCCGCCCACCACATCCAAGCTTTCCTCCAGGTCGAAAAAATCCAGCACCTGGCTTTTGCGAAGGGCCTTCTTTTTCTCCTCGATAACCAGGGTAATGTTGTCGAGCTTGAAACCCCCACCTTTGCGCAGGGCCTTGGTAAACACCCGCCGCGCCTCATTGTCGGTCAACCCCCTGGCCGCCCGGATCATGTTGTCGACAAAGTCCTCCGGGAACAAAACCTGCTCTTCGACGCAGATTTGGCGGAACCGAGCGTCCAACTCCTCTGCCGAAGGCAGTGGCAAATCGAGCACGGCGAACTCTTTCTCCAGCTCCGATGGCATTTCCAAAACCGGAGCCACCACCACCAGCATATGCTGGTTGCGGCGACAGGAAGACAAGACGTCGCGGAGACGACGCACGACCCTGGGGTCGGCCAAATGCATGTGGAAATCCAGCAAAGCGGTAGCCCCGGCCGGGGCCTTCGACAATTCGTCAAGCAGGGCCAAGGGGTCTTCAGGCTGACCTGCGCCGCCCGTCTGGCTCCAGGCACGGCTTGGACGACCCAAATCGGCCATGGCCTCTTCGAGCAACCGCTGTGCCCGTTCCTCTTCATGGGTCAGCAAATAGACCAGGGAATAGCCGGATGACGCCAGCAAGGACAGTTCTTCGGCTACAGGATGCATACCAAACCCTCCGCCACCCAGGTTCTCAGATCATTTACTCCACTACTCCACCGTCACGCGCAAAATCTCATCGAAGGTGGTCAAGCCCTGAGCCAATTTCTTGATGGCCGCCTCCCGCAGAGTCATCATGCCGTCGAGCCGGGCCGTTTTCATGATCTCCTTGGTGTCTTCCCGGGTGTTGATCATCTTGGCGATCTTGTTGTTGACCGGCATGACCTCATAGATGGCCGTCCTGCCGAAATAGCCTGTGCCTCGACATGCCGGGCAACCTTCGCCATAATAAACCGGCAGTTTGCGCTGACCTTCCTCAGGCATTTTCATGCCCAAAACATTGATCTGGTCCGCGGTCAGGAAAGTCTTCTTGCGGCAGTGCTGGCAAATCAGCCTAAGCAAACGCTGGGCCACCACCCCGGTCAGGGTCGAAGAAAGAAGGAAAGGCTCCACATCCAAATCCAACATGCGACCCATCGCTGAGCCGGAGTCATTGGTGTGCAGGGTGGCCAGCACAAGGTGACCGGTCAAAGCCGCCTGCACCGCGTTGGAGGCCGTCTCCGCATCACGCACCTCACCCACCATGATGATGTCCGGGTCCTGACGCAAGATGGTGCGCAAGGCCGAGGCGAAGGTGATGTCGATGTTGGCCTGCACCGAAACCTGGTTGAAGTCTTCGACCACCATTTCGATGGGATCTTCGATGGAGACAATGTTCACTTCCGGGCTGGCCCGGTATTTCAATGAAGAGTACAAGGTGGTTGTCTTGCCGCTGCCCGTGGGCCCGGTCACCAACACCAGGCCGTTGGTGCGCGAGATGAAGGACTCCCAAAGGTTGTAATCCCTGGAGAAAAAACCCAACTCGCTCAGGTCCTGCATCAGCACCGTGGGATCAAAAATCCGAATGACGATCTTCTCGCCGAATGCCACGGGCATGGAGGAGACACGAAGCTCGGTTTCCATCTCCCCTTTGCCGGTCTTAATGCGTCCGGCCTGGGGTCTTCGCTTCTCTGAGATATCCATGCGGGCCAGCATCTTAATGCGGGAGATCACGGCCGCATGCACCACCTTGGGCAGGCTGGTGACGTTGTGCATGATGCCATCAATGCGCACCCGAAAGAGACTCTGGTCCCGTTTGGGCTCAATATGGATATCCGAAGCCCGCTGGTCAAAAGCGTAATGGAGCATATACTCCACGGCGTTGACCACATGCTTGTCGTTGGCCTCCAAATCCTGCACGGACTTGAGCTGAACCAACTGCTCCAGGTTGCCGATGTCATGACCGGCCTCCATGGTCAATGCAGCCGCCTTGACCGAAGATCGGAAGCCGTAAAGTTCTGTGATGATGCGCTGGATATCCTTCTTCGCCGAGACCACGGGCTGGATATCAAAACCGGTCACCCGACGAAGATTCTCCAAAAGTTCCACATCAAAGGGGTCGGCCACGGCCACACTAAGCTTGGAGCCCTCCTTGCCCAGAACCAAAACCGAGTGCCGCCGGGCAAAAGGCCGGGACATGACCGTGGTGATGAGCTTCATGTCGAGTTGCAAAGGATCGATCTTTTTGTAGTCGAGCTTCGCCTCTTCGGCCAGAAGCTGGGCGATTCGATCCTCATCCAAGACCGCGTTCTTTTCGCCCTGTATCTTCAGGTCAAAAGAAGCCAGGAGCTCAGCCCCCGAGATGCTAACCCGCTGCCTGCCGCTACGCCCGATGTTGGCGTCATGCAGCAAGCGCTGGCGCTTGGAACTCTCCTTGACCAGCGCGCTTTTTAGCTGATCTTCGGTCAACAAACCGCGCTCCACCAGTACCTGACCTAGTGCGCGCATATCTCTCGGGCCGTTGTTCATGGTGCTGATCTTTGTATCATGCGGGCAAGAAACGAGTCAACGCGAGCGCTTGCAACACAGACACCCTTCGTCTATCATCCCGGCTTGAGCAACATGAACAAGAGTTCCCAAAGGGAACTCCAGCCACCAACCACGGAGGACCGCATGAGACGTAGCCCCATGACAGGCCTGTTGATGCTGGGCCTGCTGACCTTCATCGGCGCTGGCCTGATCGGATGTCCCGAGCAGCCGGTCGGTCAGGCAGACTCAAGCAGCGTCAGCGCTGACCCAGGCACCGACACCACGGCGGTACCGGTGATCACCTGCGCCGAAGTCAAGCATGACTTCGGCACCGTGCCACAGGGCCAAGAAGTCAAACATGTCTTCACAGTGAAAAACACCGGCAAAGGCGTGCTGAAGATCATACGCGCCAAAGGTGGCTGAGGCTGCACCGCCGCCGTTGTTTCGGCGAGCGAACTTCCCCCGGGCGGGGAAGGAAAAATTGAAGTCAAAGTATTCACCCGTGGTCGTCAAGGCAAACTGTCGAAGAGCATTAACGTCGAGTCCAATGATCCCAAGACCCCACGCCTGAAATTGACCATCAGCGGCCAGGTCGAGGTGGTGGTTGGGTTCGACAAATCTCGATTGGACTTCCGCGCCGTGAGCAAGGGCTCCAGCAATGAAGCCATCATCAAGCTGACAGGCAAGAAGCTTGCGGAACTCAAATTATCCGAGATTTCCTCCACTCATCCCGACATGCTCAAAGCCGTGGAAATCAAGACCGAGGACGGGGCCAGGGCCCTGAAGGTGAGCTACAAGGCGGGGGACAAGGTCGAGTTTTTCCGGGCCAAGATCACGGCCAAGACCAACATCCCGAAGGTGCCCTCGCTAACCCTGGCGGTCTCAGCCCGGGTCAGTGAGGACATCAACGCCATGCCTGCCTCCTTGTGGTTCACCGAGGCCGGCTCGAAAAACAACAAACGACCTGGCATGAAAAGCGGCACTCGGCCCAGGACTTTCAGCGTGACTTCCTTGAGTAAACAGGCCTTCAAAATCACCAAGGTCGAGGATCCGACGGGTGCCGTGGAGGCCAAGGCAAGCTCCACCGCCAAGGGCTGGGTTGTGCGGGCCACCATGAAGAAGCAACCAGAAAAGAAAATGGGCAAGCTGATCGTCCACACGGACAGCAAGAAGCAGCCGACCCTCGAAATCAGCTACCGCATTCGCTCGATGGGCCCGACCCGAGGTCGGGGTCCCAACCGAATGTTGCCTGGCCTCCCAGGAATGCGTAAACCTGGGCCTGGCAAATCGGGTTTTCGGATCGACTCCAAGCGCCCAGGCCGCATCCCGACGAAGGCCATGCCCCGCGGCCCGGGCAAGGGCCTGCGCCTCAAGCCGGTTGCCCCGACCAAGGTCCAGCCGAAACCAGCGAGTAAGTAGCGCTCACCTGCATCAATCCCGCAGCAGCATTCCCCCAGGCAATTCCCCAGGCAAACTTGCGAAGCGGCAGTTTCCCGACTAAAATCATTTTTTCGTTCGTCTATTTTGACTGGGAGTTGCTTATGGGTTTGTTCTGGAAGAAACAAGCAAAGATCGAAGAAATGATGGCTCAGTATTTCGAACGCTGCGACAAGTGCTTCGAGATGTTCGAAAAGGCTTACGGCGTCTACACGGAGATGGGTCAGGGCGAGGCATTCGAAGCGGCCGTGGTGGCCGCCTCCAAGGTAGAGAGCTCGGCCGACGACCTGCGCAGAGACATCGAGTATACGCTCTATGGCAAAGCCCTGTTGCCCGAATCCCGTGGTGACATCCTGGGGCTTTTGGAAACCTTCGACACCCTGCCCAACATGGCCGAAACCGTCCTTTACAGCCTGCGCTGCCAGCGCATCAAGATCCCCGACGAATTGCAGGCCGACTTCCAAAAACTTGTCGATGTCAACCTTCAGGCTTACTACCTGGTTCGCAAGGCCGTGGACAACCTGATGAACAACCCCAGGGTCACCCTGCATTCGACCAAAGACGTCGACATGAAAGAGAGCGAGTCGGACAACCTGGAGCGTGACATCATCTGCAAGATCTTCAGCTCGGAGATGGACATGGGCACCAAGATTCTCTTCAAGGATCTGGCCCTGCTCATCGGAGAAATCTCGGACCGGGCCGAGAAAGTGGCTGACCGCATCGGCATCGTGGCCATCAAGCGGCAAATATAACTTCGAGGAAATCTATCCATGTGGCAAGTCGTGTCAGGCGTATTTCTTGGCTGGTCGCTGGGCTCGAACGACGCATCCAACGTCTTCGGCACGGCCGTGGCCTCCCGTATGATCAGTTTTTGGACCGCGGCAATCCTCTGTTCCGTCTTCGTTGTCTTGGGTGCCATCCTCGGCGGCCAGGAAGGCATCGAGACCTACCGCAAGCTTAGCCCCATGGTGCCCAACATGGCCTTCGTGGTGGCCTTGGCCGCCGGACTCACCGTCACCCTCATGTCATTCATGAGCCTACCCGTGTCCACCAGCCAGGCCGTGGTGGGTGCCCTGGTGGTCATCGGCCTCTTGCAGCAGAATTTGGACACATCCAGCCTGGTCAAAGTCGTGCTCTGCTGGGTGGGCACCCCCATCGGCGCGGCCCTCATGACCATCGTGCTCTATTTCACGGTGGGCAAGCTCCTCAACTTTCTTTTCCCCTCTCTCTTCATGTGGGATCGGGGCCTGCGCGTGGCGTTGATGATCGCCGGTTCATATGGGGCCTACGCTCTCGGCGCCAACAACGTGGCCAACGTGACCGGCCCCTTCGTCGGCCCCGACGGACTGACGCCCTTCATGGCCACCTTGATAGGCTCGCTGGCCATCGCCTTCGGGGTCATCACCTACTCGCGCAAGGTCATGATAACTGTCGGCAAAAACCTGGTGCGCCTGGACGCCTTCACGGCCTTCATCGCCATCTTGGCCGAGGCGGCCACCGTGCACATCTACGCCATGGTGGGCGTCCCCGTGTCCACCAGTCAGGCCATTGTTGGCGCGGTCTTAGGCGTGGGCCTGATCAAGGGGGCCCAAACCATCAACACCAAAACCCTGTGGCGCATTCTCTTCGGCTGGATAGGCACCCCGGCCATCGCCGGCGGCGTGGCCTTCTTGCTCTATCAGGCTTTCGTTCTGGCCAAGTTGGTATAGCTCACCAACCGAAACCGTCGGGATACAAATACGGCGCGTAAAGATGACCAAACTCGGCGCCCAGGCCCAAGGCACCCTCTTTCAGGATGTCGTCCAAGGTCTGCCAGGCTTGATCGAAATACTGCTGTTTTTGAGCCTCATCCCCGGTGGAGGCAGCAGCAGCAAGCCAGACGTCTACTGAAGTGAAGGTGTCTAAGTACAATCGGATGTCGTGCGCTTCCAAAACAGCCACCACTTCGGCGATGGGATTCGGATCGCCGTGTATCCAGCGAAAATCCAGTTCATCGTGATGCCCATCGATGATGGCCTGAAACTCTTCGGGCGCGGAAGCCCGGCCCATGACGACGCCATCCGGAAGTACCGCTCGATAGGCATGCAGCGCATCCAGGCTGGAGTCAAAAAACAGCACTCGCTCACTCACACCCAAATCCCGCACCAACTCGGCCAGGGCCGTGGCGTCTCCGTCCTTGAAGTCCACCATGATGGTGGTCCACGAAGTGGCCAGAAGCAGTTGCTCCAGGGTGGGCGGGTGGCAGCGATCCGGTTGAGAATCCGGGTCCAACGCACAACGATTGTCCTCGATGACAAGTTCTGAAAACTCGGCCAGGCTCAAAGCGCTGACTTCAACCCGGCCGGGAAAACGCGTCTCCCCATCGGTGGTGCGAACAACGTCCGCATCGTGCATGATGACGATGTGACCGTCGGCGGTCTCCTGGGTGTCGATCTCCACCATGGGCAAGCCGGCCGCCTCGCATTCAAGCACCCCCGCTATCGTGTTTTCCGGCTCTGAACCACAGAGACCCCGGTGGGCAGAGACCATGGGCAACGGACAATCGGGATCGGCCAAACAAGAAGCCGGGGTCCAGTCCGGCCCGCCCGCGTCCAGACCCGCATCAATTCCAGAACTCTCGCCCCCACAAGCAGAAAGCAGCATACTCAAACAAAAAACAACCCAACGCATCCTCTCACCTCCGAGACCTCCATTCTGTCACGATTGACATCGGGGACAAAGCCACCTAACTTAATGGACGGAAGTGCCTAGGTCACTGGTGGGCCTCCCGGGCTTCAAACCCGGTGTGACGTGTGAGAAGCGCGTCAGGTGGGTTCGATTCCCATGCACTT
>JAUVAM010000189.1 GCA_030591745.1 Deltaproteobacteria bacterium | reverse complement strand
GTCAAGGCCTTGGGGCCCGAGATGGAAATGGACGACGAGCAGAAAGACGCGCCCATCGAGGAAAAAGTAACCGAAAAAATCGGCGAGTAGTTATTTTGAACCAACCTGAAACTTTCGTTTTTGAACATCTATCGTAATTTCTAGGAGGGAACCATGGCGGGCAAACCAAAAGCGGGATTCTGGGTCATAGTCATTCTGGTGGTGTTGGGCTTGGGCGGCTTCGCCCTGTATAAGGCTGGCATCTTAGCCCCTGAAGGCAAAAAAGAAATCACAGGCAACATCAGCAAAGACGACCTGAACAACGCCAAAGCCGGTGGAGACAAGGCCGTAGCCGACGGCGACAAGCAGGCGCTGGAAGCACCGGACACCAACGCGCCCACCACGGTCAAGGAATACTCCTTCGTCGCGGCGGCCAAGCTGCCGGAAGTCAAGGGCACGTCCAATTACCAGCCCATGAAAGACAACACGATTCGCTTCGCCCTGAATGTCTGGGCAGGCTGGGCCCCGATCGTATGGGCCAACCAGGGCTTCAAGGCCGGCAAAGAATGGACCGCGCCGGGCGGCAAGAAGTTCAAGGTAGAACTCGTGCTCATCGACGATCCGGTCGCCATGCGTGACGCTTACGCCACCGGCAATGTGCATATCGGCTGGGCCACCCTGGATATGGTGCCCCTGTTCATCGAGCAACTGCGCAAGGATCCGCGCGTCATGCCCCGCATTTACCAACAGGTGGACTGGTCCAATGGCGGCGACGGCATCGTGGCCCGTGGCGGCATCAAGAACATCGGCGGCCTGCGCGGCAAGACCATCGTCTTGGCCCAGAATTCGCCTTCCCATTACTTTGTGCTGAACGCCTTGATCAACGCCGGCGTGCAGCCCTCAGAGGTCAAATTCAAGTTCACCCAGGATGCCTTCCAGGCCGCGGCGGCCTTCAATGCCGACAAGAACATCTCGGCCTGCGTCTCCTGGGCACCTGACATCTACAATCTCTCCAAGATCAAGGGCAACAAGCTTTTGGTCAGCACCGAAACCGCCAACAAGCTCATCGCCGACGTCTGGTTCGCCCGAGCTGACTTTGCCAATGATCACCCGGCGGTGGTCGAAGGCTTGGTGCGCGGCATCTTCCAGGCCATGGAAGACCTGAAGGATCCCAACAACAAGAAAAAAGTTGCGGATATGATGGGCAAGGGTTACAGCATCCCGCCCACCGAAGCCTTTGAGATGCTTGGCGACGCGCACAGCACCAACTACGCCGAAAACCGCGAGTTCTTCTTGAACCGCAACAACCCGGCCAACTTCGAACGCACATGGGACACGGCTTACTACCTCTACAAGCGCATCGGCCAGGTCACCCAGAAGACCGCCTTCGATCAGGTGATGGACTTCTCCATCATCAAAAAGCTGGGCAAGGAAGAAAAATTCGCCAAGCAAAAAGACGAGTACACGGTCCGCTTCACGCCCAGAAGCGTCACGACAATCAAAGCCGAATCGGGTGAGATCCTCACCAAGACCATCGTGGTCCACTTCTTCCCCAACTCCTGGGATTTGGGCATGAAAGTGGACAAGCGCGTCAACGGTAAAGTCCTCAAGGTGGCCTACGATCCCAACGTGGACTTCATCCTGGAAGAGATCGGTCGCATGTCCGGCCAGTACGGCGCTGCACGCATCGTCATCGAGGGGCACACGGATAACTCCATGAAGGGACAGGTGCCCTTCGAGGCCGTGCGCGAGCTCTCCGCACGCCGCGCCGCCGCCGTCAAGGAAGCCCTGGTCAAAAAGTTCAAGAGCCTGCAGGCCAACCAGTTCGCCACCCAGGGCATGGGTTGGCAACAAGCAGCGGACGCAAAGGATCTAAATAACCACGCCAAGAACCGGCGCGTGGAGGTTAAAGTCTACCCATTGGAAGCCCAATGAGATGAGCAAAGATACACCCAAGCCCGAATCCCAAGGCAAGGCCGAGGTCAAGCCCGAAGCCAAGCCCGAGGTCAAATCTGAGGCCAAGCCCGAGGGCAAAGCCGAAGCCAAAACCGAGGACAAAGGGCCTGCTGAAGCGGCCCCAGCGAGCTCGGAAGCCCCTCTGAACGATACGGCTTCCGAGGCGCTGGCCGCCTTCGAATCCGACGAGAAGACCAAAGAAAAAAAAGCGGCCGAAGCCAAGAAAGAGAAGGAAGAAGCCGAGGAGGAGGCACGTCAAGCGCGCGAGTCCCTGCGCCGACCCGGTTTGATTCGGGGTTTCTTTCGGGGCTTCTTCCAAATCCGCGACTCGGCCACCATCTGGGGCAAGATTTTTATGGTCCTGGCCTGCCTGAGTCTGATCGGCTTGGTCTGGTATCTGAGTTCCCGACCCTGGTGGGGTCCCGAGGGCAACGAGCGGGCCCTGAATCGCATGGCCATGGGCAGCCCGGAGGAAGTCTTCGGCAATTTCCACAGCCTGTGGTTCGAGCGAGCCCTGATGCGCAATCTTTTCGCAAGCCTGTGGCGCGTGGCGCAGGGCTTCGGGCTGGCTGTACTTGTGGGCATACCCCTGGGTATTCTTTGCGGTGCCTTCACCCGCGTCGACGCATTCTTCGCCCCCATCAGTCTCTTCGGTCGCAACGTGCCCATCGCCGCTCTGGTGCCCGTCACCTTGCTGTTCTTCGGCATCGGCGAGGGACAGAAGGTGGCCTTCATCTTCATGGCCTGTGTGGCCTTTATCCTCTTTGATGCATCCCGGGCCATCAGGGACGTGAAAAACGACTACTTGGACACGGCTTATACTTTGGGTGCCAATCGCTTTCAAGTCCTGACAAAAGTCATGGTGCCCCTGGCCATGCCGGACATTTTCAACTCGGTACGACTGCTCTTCGGTTTGGCTTTCGGCTACATCATCTTGGCCGAAATGGTCAACGCCGAACTCGGCATCGGCCGGCTGATCCTGACCTCACAACGCCGGGGCATGACCGACGACGTCCCTCTGATTCTTATCTTTTTGACCCTGGTGGCATTCTTCATTGATCGCGGCCTTTTTATGATCCAGCGAACCCTGTTCTCCTATCGCTATGGGAGGAGATAAGCCATGAGCGAACAGGAAAACAACAAAGCCACCGAAAATGAAACACAAGAGAAGAAGAAAACCCCAGCGGAGGACACGAAGCTGCCGAATGTCGTGGAATTCCGCGGCGTGACCAAGACATACAGCCCGGGCACGCCCAATGCCTTCACGGCCATCAAGGACATCACCTTCGAAGTGGAGGACCTGCCCGAACTGGGTGAGTTCATCACCGTGGTGGGCCCTTCCGGCTGCGGCAAGTCCACCGTCCTCAGACTCATCGCTGGTCTGAGCCCCCAGCATCCGCCCACCGAAGGCGAAGTCTTGGTCATGCAAAAATCAGTCAAAGGACCCGGGGCGGATCGGGGCATGGTCTTTCAAGGCTACACCTCCTTTGACAATCGCTCGGTGCTCAACAACGTGGCCTTCGGCCTTGAGTGTCGCGGGATCTCCAAGCGTGAGCGCCTGGAACAGGCCCGCTACTGGATTCACAAGGTGGGCCTGAGCGTACGCAACGATCAGCACAAATACCCCCACGAGTTGTCGGGCGGCATGCGGCAACGCGTGGCCATCGCCCGGACCCTCATCCTGAAACCCCGCATCATCCTGATGGACGAGCCTTTTGGCGCATTGGATCCCAGCACGCGCTTGCACATGCAGGATCTGCTCATCAGCCTTTGGCGCGAGGTGGAAGGCACGGTCTTCTTCGTGACCCACGACATCACCGAGGCCGTCTACCTGGGCGATCGTTGCTTTGTGCTCTCTTCATCACCCGGCACCTTGCTCAGACAGATCAAGGTCCCCCGGCCCGACCGACCGGCGGCGGAAATGCAGCGTGAGGCCGATTTCCAGACCACGGTCTACGAACTTCGGGACATCATCGAGCAGCTCGAGGAGGGAAAGGACTGAGCCATGGCGGGCGGCAAATTCACGAAATACATCAAGCGGGCTTTCATCCAGCATTGGAACCTGCTGGCCATGGCGGCCGGCGTGGCCATCGGCTTCGTCTCCGGTCATCCAGACGTGGTCCTGCCCCTGGTGGCAGCCGCCGAGGTAGTCTACCTGGCGGGTCTGGCCACCCACCCCAAGTTCCAAAAGGCCATCGACGCGGAAGCCCACAAAGCCAACAGAGGCCAGGAGGCCACCCGCACCGCCGAGAAAAGCCGCGTCATGCTTGAGGCCCTGAAGCCCGAGGACCGTCAGCGCTTCGAAAAACTGCGCGGTCTCTGCTTCCACTTGAAGCGTATTTCCCAAGGCATCAAGGGCAGCCCCGAGCAAAACACGGGCATCATCGAGGACATGCAGTCTTCGGGCATCAATCGGCTTTTATGGCTTTACTTGAAGCTGCTCTATTCCAAAGGGGCTTTGGAAAAATTTTTCGACACCATCGACGAAAACGAAATCCAAAGGCATGTGGAAAAAGCAGAGAAGCGCCTTGAGGAACTGGGCCAGCCCGTCGAGAATGAGTCGATGTCCAAGACCAAGCAGAGAAAATCGCTGGCCGACACCTTGGTCACCTCGAAAAAGCGTCTCGACAACTACAGCCGAGCCACGGAAAAACACGAATTCATTGAGCTTGAGTTGGACAGGCTCTACACCAAAATCGCGAGCCTGGGCGAGATGGGCATCAACCGCCAGGACGCCAGCACCATCACCAGCGAGGTGGACACCGTGTCCGCCTCGGTGCAGCAGACCGAAAAGGCGATGAGCGAACTGGAGTTCCTCAGCGGCCTGGAAACAACCGACGACGCGCCGCCCCAACTGCTGGACGACGAGTCAATGGAACAGTTCGACAGCTGACCTAAGTGGTCGGCGCCATCAAGAGGTTCTAACGCATGGCCAACGAAAGACAGGCCCGGCTGGAAACCTGGTTTCCCTCCTGGACCCAGCAACTCGCGGAAGCCCACGCCAGCGGATCTTCCCAAACGTTTATCATTCATGGCAACGTCAACGATCTGGTGCGCACGGAACGCCGGGACGGCGTGAGCTACGCCATGCTGCCCGAGTTCTTGGCCGCCCAGGTTTTCGGCAAGTGGGACGCGGTCATCTACTACGACCAGGTACACGGCCCACGGGCACTGGCCTCCAGCACCTCACGCCTGTCCAGCATCCACAAACACATCGAACGCTTCATCGGTCCGATTGAAGAACTGAGAAAAACCCGTAGCCCGGGCAAGGTCATGGCGGTCCTCAACCGCTATCTCGAACTCGTTCTTCTCAGGGAAGGCGATCCGCCTTCGGTGGCCTTGATCTTGGACTATGCCCACTTCCTGGCACCGGCGGCATCGGTTTCCCACACCGCTCGTGAACAAGCCGCCAACCTGGCCACGCTGCTCAACTGGTCCAAAAGCCCATATTTCAAGAAGGTGCCCTTCGCTTTCTGTCTCATTTCCGAGCGCCTGAGCGATCTGCACGACTCCCTTGTACAGAACGCCCACACCACAAAAATCGAAGTCTCTTATCCGGAACGCAAGGCACGGCTCCAGTACATCCAGTGGGCGGCAGCAGGCCGGGATTTTGATCAGTTGTGCGAAGTCGGCCCCGAGCTTTTGGCGGACCTGACCGCCGGGTTGACCTTGGTGCACTTGCAAGGCCTGGTCTCGGGCGCCATCCGGGGCAACAAGCGCATCAGCATGGACGCGCTCAAGGTCTACAAAAAGCGCATGATCGAAGGCCAGTGCCAAGGCCTGGTGGAATTCGTCGAGCCGGCACACACCTTGGACCTGGTGGTCGGTCACGAGGCGGCCAAGCAGCGCTTGCGGGAAGATGCGGATCTCCTCAAGCGCGGGCGTTTGGATGCCGTGCCCATGGGTTATCTTTTCTGCGGCCCGGTGGGCACGGGCAAAACCTTCTTGGCCGAATGCTACGCCGGATCGGTGGGCATTCCCTGCCTGAAGCTCTTGAACTTTCGCTCCAAGTATGTCGGCGAGACCGAGGGCAACTTGGAGAAAATTCTCAAAGTGCTACGCGTCATGGGTCCGGTGGCGGTGATCATCGACGAGGCCGACGCCATGTTGGGCAACCGCGGCGGCGGAGGCGACTCAGGCACCTCAAGCCGGGTCTTTGGCCAATTTGCGTCCCAGATGGGCAACACCGACTACCGGGGCAAAATCCTGTGGTTCCTGTTGACCTGCCGGCCCGACATGCTGCCCATCGACATCAAGCGACAGGGACGCTGCGAGGTACACATCCCTCTTTTCTATCCAGCGGACAAAGAAGAACTCAAAGAGATGTTCGTCATTCTGGGCAAGAAAAACAAAGTACAAGTGGACCCGGAAGAAGTCCCCGACATCCCAGATGACATACGCCTGTCAGGTGCCGACATCGAGGGAGTGGTCACGCGGGCCCAGCGCATCGCGCTATTGGCCGGCAGCGAGGACGTGGGCAAAGAACACCTGCAACAAGCCATGGACGGCTTCATGCCCTCGGCCGATTCGGAAGAAAAAATGGTGCAGATCCTGGCGGCCGTCATCGAATGCACGGACCGCAACTTCCTGCCGGAAAAATACCGCTACGAACTGAGCTCCGGCAAAGGCCGCGCCGCCCTGTTGCAGCGATTCCGCGAGTACAAGCTATCAGTGGGAGATTGACATGAGCCGAGTCATCTTAGGCGTCAACAGCGTCTATCATGAATCCGCCGCCTGTTTGCTGGTCGACGGAACCATGGTGGCCTTCGTGGAAGAAGAACGATTTAATCGCATTCGCCACGGCAAGCGATCCTTCATCGACAACTCGGACGAACTGCCCTGGGCCTCCATCGATTTCTGCCTGCAACACGCCGGCCTGAACTATGCAGACGTCGACGGCATCGGCTACTCCTTCGATCCGGACCTCCGCCTCAAAGCACACCTCGACATGCCCGACAAGCCCGCCGAGGGCTGGGGCAGCGAAGACGGCGAGCGAAACTTCCACGCCCACAACATGACCGCCAAGGCCAAGCTGCTCGAACGCATGCCCAAAGCGGAGTTCTTCTTTCTTGGCCATCACCTTTGTCATGCCGCCAGCGCTTACCTGGTCTCTCCCTTCGACCAGGCGGCCGTGCTGGTCATCGACGGCATCGGAGAAGTGGGTTCCACCTGGTTGGGCCTTGGCGAAGGCGAGAAGATGACCGAGTTGGAGACCGTGGACT
>JAUVAM010000607.1 GCA_030591745.1 Deltaproteobacteria bacterium | reverse complement strand
GGGTGGACACGGACGAAGACTACCTGACTGGACCGGCCCACCCCAACGCCTTCGACAATCACGCAGGCGATCTGCCCATGGCCGAGATGGCCAATGCCATGCTGCCCGACGAAGTGCCGCCCATGGTTCAATTGGAAGTCCTCGAGGAAAACTATGGCCTGGTGGAGGGCAAGCAGGAACAGTGGTTCACCACGCCCGCCTCCATTTGTCGCATTTTTCGCGGTCCGGAATTCACCAAGCGCATCGTGGTCTCTGCCGAAGCCAGTTATGACCTCAGCGATCGTCTTCTGACTTATCACTGGGCCGTTCTGCGCGGCGATCCCCTCCATGTGCGCATCACGCCCCAAAACGCCGAGGGCAGCATCGTCGAGATCGAATTCGACTACCACCCGGAGACCACCGTCGGGGATTCTGTGCTTTTGAGCAATTTGGTGGAGGTGGGTGCCTTCGTCCACAACGGCATCTACTACTCAGCCCCCGGCTTCGTGACCGATTTCACGCTGGCCAACGAAGAGCGCAGCTACGACGGCGATGGGCAGTTGATCGAGATCATCACCAACGATAACTACGTTCATCCCTATTTGCAGTAAGTGGTTTTCCCCGCGCTTGGAGCTAATTGCCTCGTTTGGCCTCTTCTTTTTCCAGGTCGTCGAAGGCTTTGGCGGCGTTGGCGCGTACGTGGTCTCGCACCTTGGCGTCTAGGCTCTTTTTGTTGGACAGAAGGTCTTTGACCGCTTCTAAGTCCAGGGTCATCATGATGTAGATGGTGCCGTCGGCCGGATCGCGCCAGGTGTCGGCCAGTTGGGCGCCGTTCAGATCGCCGATGGAGATGGTTTTTTGGACCTGCAACACGTCCGCTTCGTAGCTCTCTTTGCTCATGTCGCCGGCGGTGGTCGAGCGAGCGTAGTCTTTCATCATGTAAGCGATGTAGGTGTTGAAGATCTTCAGGATCTCGGCCCGGGCCCGGTTGCCGGCCCGATCGCGCTGCATGCTGATGTCCATCATCTTGGGCGCCGAACCCACGCCGAACATGATTTTGCCGCTCTTGGCCGTCACCGCGCCGCCGCCGCCGAACACCCAGGCCGGCGCCTGGACCTGATTCGGGTTGTAAAGCGGTTGTTTTTCCGGCGGGAGAGGCTGGGGGGTGTTGCTGGCGCAACCGGACAGCAGAAAGGCGGGAAGCAAGGCCAGGGACAGGATCGTGTATGTGATTTTCATTTCATTTCCTTTTCTATGGGTTATTTCTGGTTCGAACTATTCGACATCCTTGTGGGCACTGTCAAGGAGTAGATCGGGGGGAGATTTGGGACTGAGGCCTGCTCTATTTCATCTGAGTGACTATCTGTTCGGCCACCTGCTTCATCGCCCCCATGAGTTTTCCCTTGTCGCAGCCGGTCTGCACCATGGCGGCAGCCGAGGTGGTCTCGGATCGCAGATCGTAGAGGTTGGCCACCACCGCACATTCCTCACCCACCTCCAGGAGTTGGGTCGATAAGGTTTTCTCCGCGGCCACGGCCTTGCCCAATTCAATCTGGCAGGCGTTGTCGTAGCATTGCCGATAGCTCGCCTTTTTCTTGTCTATCAGGCGCTCCCGGAGTTGTTCCCGCGGGACCAGGGTGAACCTGTTCGTGGTCGCCATGGCGGTCGCAAGAAAGGTTGTCAGCTGAGAGAGCTCCTTCTTCGCCAATTTGCCGTTCACGTCCTGAATATCGAAGACGGCCAGCACCTCGCGCCGGACTTCGGGCCTCGGGACCGGCGCGGGCGCCTCGACGGGCTTGGCTGCCCGTGCCTTGGTCGCCAATTCCTCAGCAGCAAAGGCGGCCTGGCTCATCCCGGGCAGGGCCTTGTCGAGTGCTCGGACTAAGAAGCCGCTCACCGTCGCGGGGGAGTGGCAGGAAGCACTACCATCGCCCAGCATCCCTTCGAATTGCCAGAGCTGTTCCCCGGAGGGTGAGTACAGCGTCCACTGCACAAGGTAATCGCAGGTGCCGCCGCAGACTGGCCATGACCAAGCCAGGCCGAGGAGGGGGGGGAGCAGGAGGCCGCCCAGAAAAATCCCCACGCCGCCGCCGTGGCCCTGGCGGAAGTTTTCCACGATCACCTTGCTGCTCAAGCGATAAGCGCCTTCGATCGCCTTGTCGGAGCAGCGGGTGAAGACGTTCCGGGAGCAGGTGTACTCGGCAATGCGTGAGGACAGGGCCTGACTGTACTTCTCGATGAGGGGCGTGAAATCCTTCTCGTCGTCCTTGTCCACCACTTCGGGCTGCTCGACGAAAAGGCTGGCGGGTGTGTGCTGGACCGGTTGTCGCGCGGCGGTGTATTTTGAATTTAGCTGGACCTTCGGGATGTCGCCCAACCAAGCAGCGCAGCCAGCCGCCAAGGCTCCAAGTAGACAGCAAACGATCAGGCTGGCGACCCTCATGACGAATTGCCTTTCAGGAAGAGTTTTGATGAGTGAAGCACGAGCGGAAAAATCCGTCAACCGGCCATGGCTCCTGCGGATTCCTGGTTTGGCATTTCTTGCATCGAGGGTGATACATTAGTTTCCATGAAGCAATCTGAAATAGTAAAGAAAAGACAAGGCCTGTCATATTACACAGCGGCCAATCCCCAGATCAGGGCCCTGTATCGCTCGGGCAAGCGGCCGACGGAGTTCGGAAATAAAGTCTGGGCCACTTCACTTGTCCTGCTTGATTATTTGGATACGAAACCCTTTCCATTGCAGGGATTGCGCGTATTGGAAGTGGGCTGCGGCTGGGGCTTGCTTGGGGTGTATTTGGCCAAAGTGCATGCTTGTGATGTTACCTGCACGGATCTGGACGAGCATGTCTTGCCCATCGTGCAATTGCACGCCACGCTTAATGGGGTCTCCGTCAAAACCAAGCGGGCATCATTCAGCGAGCTTTCCAGTGACTTTCTAAAAGATTTTGACCTGATTATCGGAGCAGAAATCTGTTACTGCGAAG
>JAUVAM010000389.1 GCA_030591745.1 Deltaproteobacteria bacterium | reverse complement strand
CTGGTCGTGGTCAGCGGTTCGGCGTTTTCTACCGCACCCACAATGCGGCGATTGGATCCGATGAAGAGCATATCCAAAGGGATGTAGGTATTCTTCATCCAAAAGCCATGCAGAGCCTCGGTCGGATAAACGAAAATCATGCCCCTGTCCTCGGGCATTTGCTGCCTGTGCATCAAGCCGCGAGCCTGCTCATCGACCCGGCTGGCCACCTCCACCAAAATGCACACGGGCCCGTCTCGACCGGCAAGCCAGACCTGGGGGCTGTCCGCATGCGAATCAGCCGACTTGCAGCCGGAGCTGGTCGCACAGCCCAGACTGATCAAGAGCATCCCAAGCCACATCATCCCCAGCGCTCTGTCTGTTCGTTTTCGGTCCATTTGCCAAAACAAAGCATGTGAATCTCAATTTTGCAATCCCCATTGGCCAGAGCGCCCTGGCCTGTGGTAACAAGATGCGCATGTTCGGTGAACCACAAAAAGCATCCGGTCGGCTGCCGAGAGGCGCGGGCCCGTCTTTCGTCGTGGCCCTGCTCTTGCACACCGGTGCCGCGGCGGCTTTGGCCTTTGTGCCGCTTTTCAATCTTTTGGGATACGAGTTTTCCTTGGCCATGAGCCTTCTGGCCAGCCTGACCGCGGGGCCGGTGGCGGTGGCCGCGGTGCGGCGGCTGGATGGCTACGGCAGACAAATCCGCCGGGCGCTGGGCTTAAACCTGCTGACCATGCTGCCGGCCCTGGGCATCATCAGCCTCAACGCCCTTCGGGTAGACAACTGCAATTATTCGACCGGCCTGGCCTTTTTTGCCTTGCTGGGCCTCGGCACAGCCGGGCTGGCGACCGGCTGGGGCCTAAGTCTGGCCTGGCTCTTGCCCAAGCGCCCCTGGACCGGCCTGGCTTATGCCGGGTTGTGGTTGTTCCTGGCGGGCCGTGGCCTGGCGCGCATTTGGTCCGGTGTGGAGGTGGATTCCTACAATCCCCTCTTGGGTTGGTTGGCCGGTCCCATCTATGATTCGGTGATCGAACCAGGATGGACCTTGCTGGCCTCTCGCGCACACAGCCTGGCATGGACCCTGGCCGCCGCCTGCATGGCCCTCTTGCTCAGCCGCCCCACGCAGAAAACCCAGCCCCAGCCCAAACCGCTGGGCAAGCTTATCTTGGGCGGGCTTTTGGCTCTGGCCGCGGCCTGGGGCTTGGGCTCGGCCGAAGACAGCCTGGGTTTCGGCCGCTCGCAAGACGCCATCGAGCGCGCCCTGCCGGTCATCATCCGCACCGAGCACTTCGTCATTCACTGTCCCGAAAGGCTCGACGCCAAAGACCGGGCGCTTTTAGCCCTGGATCACGAATTCCGCCTGCATCAAATTCAACAGGCGATAGGTGAGTTGGACTTGCCGCCCATCCACAGTTATGTCTTTGCCTCGGCCAGGCAAAAAAGAAAGCAGGTGGGCGCGGGCAACACCCAGTATGCCAAGCCCTGGCAACCCATGATGGTCCTGCACCTGAAGGGCTTTCCCCACCCCACGCTCAAGCACGAGTTGGTCCACGCCGCGGCCTCGGCGATTGGCACCTGGCCGACCCAGACCTCGGCCAGTTCGGCTTTCTGGGTGAACATGGGCCTGACCGAGGGCTTGGCGGTGGGCCTGGACCGAAGCGCGGGGCGACAAGATCCCCATCGATGGAGCGCCGCCCTCAGGCGCATCGGCAAGTCCCCGGACATCCGGAATTTGTTCGACCCTGTGGGATTTTGGTCCGCCGCGGCAAATCGCTCTTACACCCTGGCCGGATCCTTCGTGCGCTATTTACTGGAGACCCATGGGGCCGAGCCCCTGCGCGCTGCCTATGCCGACGGAGGCCTGGAGGGCCATTACCCAAAAGAGACCGAGCAGCTCATCGTCGACTGGGAGACCTTCTTGGATGCCATGCCCTTGGACGAGAGCACCTTGCTCCGGGCTCGAAGCCGTTTTTCAAAAGGCGGAATCTTTGAACAAACTTGCGCCCACGAACAAGCCAAGCTCAGAGCCAAGGCGCATGCTCTCGCGACCCAGGAGCGCTGGGCTGAGGCCGACCTCGTCATCGACGACTTGCTCGGCCACCTGCCGAAGGATCCCCGCGCCTTAGAGCTACGCATGGAAATGCGCGGGCGCCAAGACCGCTTGAGCGAAGCCCAAGGCCTGGGCGAACAGTTGTTGCAACACGACGGGCTTGGGAAAGCGCACAAAACAAGGCTCGCCGGCCGCCTGGGGGATTTGGCCATTCGCCAAGGTCGCATGGCCGAGGCCCGTCAAGCCTTCGAGGGTCAATTGGCAACAGGGCTTGGCGATGGCTCGGCGCGTTCGGCCCTCATCAAGCTTGAAGCCTTGGAGCAGATGGAACAGGGCGGCCTGCCTTGCAGCCTGGCCGGGCGCCAAATCCTGAACTTTCTTGCGGAGGGCGACCTGGATTTGGGTTATTTTCATGATCTGATGCAATCGGCCATTTTATGCCCGGATTGGGCCAGCGCTCACTACCTGGTGGGCCGTCAGCTATTCAACCAACAACATTTCGTCAGAGCCTTGCCCTGGTTGGAACAAGCCGAGGCATTGGGGCTTGCCGCCCCAGCCCTGCAAAGCGCAAACCTGCGCCTGCGGGTTCAGGCCGCATACCATGCAAACCACGCTCAGACAGCGCTCGAGCTGGCTGAAAGATTAAAGATCGCGGCACCGCTTCCGACGGATCCAGCCTGGGCCCAGGATTGGCTGGAAAGACTGCAGTTTGAAATGGAGATGGACACTAAATAGCGTTGCAAAGCCGAAAGTCTTGCGGTTACCATCACGAAGCACTTGGCGGAGGAGAGGGCCTTAGTTTAATGAAGCAACTTCACCTGATCTTGACCCTTCATGGTCACCAGGCGGCCGGCAACCCGGTCGACGTGGTGCAACAAGCGATCGGTGAGTGTTATAGACCCATGATCGAGGCCATCGACCGGCATGTCGGCCTGAAGTTCTGCCTGCATTTGAGCGGCTCACTCTTGGCATGGTTCGAGCGATTGGCGCCCGACTTGATCGAGCGTCTCGGCCAACTACAGCAGGCTGAACGGCTTGAAATGCTGGCCGGCGGTTTTCACGCGCCGATCCTTGCGATCCTGCCTGTATCCGACGCCTTGGCCCAACTGGCAGAGATGCAAGAAAGCCTCGATCGCCAATTCGGTCAAATCAGCCAAGGTGCCTGGATCACCGAACAACTATGGGATCCGCAGCTGTGCTCGTTGCTGGCCGAGGCTGGGATTCGCTATACCTTCTTAGACGACAGATTGCTCCATTTGGGCGGTGTACCTCAGCCGAGAACAGCCGGGCATCTGATGACAGAGCAAGCCGGCCAGGAGCTGGCCATCTTTCCCATCGACAGCATTTTGCGCCAGGCCCTGCCCGGCAAAGCCGTTGAAAACCTGATGGGCAAGCTCTTGGAGCTTTCGGAAACAAAAAAAGGCGAGGGCCTAATTTGCTTAGCCGGTGATGGGGAAGGCGTCTGGTCGCAATCATGGATGGAGACCTTCTTCCAGTCACTGGAAGCCGCCTCCGACCGGCTGCAGACCTGTACGCCTTCTCAATGGATGAACCAACACTCGGCGGCGGGCCGTGCCTACCCCAGCGGTGATGCCGACGGCGAAGCCTGGCGTAACTTCCTCATCCACTACCCGGAAGCGGACAGGCTCTACCGTAAAATGCTGGCGGTGAGTCGCAAACTGGCCGAAGCCCAGGAAGAAACAGAGCTGCCGGACGAAGACTGCTTGAAGGCTCAGGATCTTCTTCACAAGGGCCAGGATCACAAGGCGCTTTGGCACGGCAAGGTCGGCGACATTTACAGTCCGGCCTTGCGACAAGCCGCCTATCGCCACCTCTTGCAGGCCGAGGTTTTGCTGGACCAACAGACGCAAGGGGATGAGGACTGGATCGCCTTCGATTCCATCGATTACGACGCCGATGGCCATGAAGAAATCCTGATTGAAAACCGACTCATCAACGTGCTGTTGGCACCCAGTCGGGGTGGACGAATCGAGGCCATCGACCATCGCACAAGCTTCCGCTGCATAAGCGATGTGAAAGACCCAGGCGCGCGGGCCAACTTTGTCGACCGATTCCCTGCGCCCGGCAGCGCCCTGGAAGACAGGCTGTATGCCAGGCAGGTAGAAGAAGGTGACTTTGCGGAGGAACCCTACGGCATCGAAAGCCTGGGCATCGACGAGGCGGGAGAATGTGACTTCGAGGCGGTGATGTTCCGTGCGGGCTCGCTGAAACGTGCCCTCCAGACCCACCCCCTCCAGCTGACCAAGCGACTTCGAATACCAGCCGACCGCTCCGAATTGGAGATGGAGGTACGACTCCACAACCCGGCTGACACGCCCTTGGATTTGCATTACTGCCCAGAGTTCAACTTGAGCCTGGATGTCACAAGCCAAGCGCGAATCGAATTTGACGGCATGACCGGACCAGGCCCTTCGACGGCCTCCGTCGGGGAAATCGCGGACGCTTCGTGGATTGCCCTGTTCGAAGAAGGCACAGGCAGCAGACTGCGTCTGAGTATGCAGCCCGAGGGCGTTTTGTGGCGACATCCCATCGAAACCCAAGGACGAGGCGAACAAGGAGCCGAACGAAATTTGCAGGGCTTGGCCCTTGGCGCGAGTTGGGAGATGACCCTGCCTCCCAAAGCGGAACGAACCTTCAGGCTGCGGTTGGAGATCCAAACGCTGGAAGCCGACAGCGTGGTCCCCATACCCTCAGAGG
>JAUVAM010000036.1 GCA_030591745.1 Deltaproteobacteria bacterium | reverse complement strand
TGATGCGTTTCTGGATAGGCGGCGTCGAATCCCTTGGCGACAGCACTTCTTCGTGGTTTTCCGCGGGCTCCTGTTTTGTGCGCTGGCAGGCTGCCAGTTGGGTCAGAATCAGACTCAGCAAAAGCAGGCCATAGGCCCCTTTGGCGAAATCAGTCTTCATGCGCATGGCCTCAAAAGCAGTTCGTTTGAAGTTGAAAACTTTACCCTTTGCGAAAGGGCCACGCAAGCCGAACAAGCCAAAAACTTGACCACCCTCGCCTACATGTAGGATACTTACTCACAGACAGGAGATGCTCATGCCCATGCACGAATTCTTTATGAAATTTCTAAGCACCGCAGGTTTTGTCGCCTGCCTGCTGGCAGCCAGCCCAAGCTCGGCTTCGGGTTCAGCCCTGACGCCGGCCGACCTCGATGCCCATATCCAAAGCCTGCCTCTAAAGGCCTCTCAAGCCGATGTCCTGCAGCGCTTCCACAGCCGCATCGAAGAACTCCGCGGCCGGCAGGACATGAAGGCAGAGCGCCAAGGACTCAAAGAAGCCCTGCAACTCATCCGCATCGCCCGCCACATTCGCCTCACCCCGACAGCGACTCGCCCCATCGTAGCTGGTTTGTAATCCCCAAGAGCTATTGGCAGCAAAGAGCGGAGTGAGCACCGCCCTCGTAGGTCACGCTGTGATTGTCGTGGTCCACCCAGTTGATCTGCGCCACATTCCAAGTGTCGCAACTGCCGGTCATGGGGGAGGTATATTCATAAGAAGCTTCCAGGTCCCCACGGAAGAAAATGCGCACCGTGGCCTGTGTATCAACCACGAAAGGTTCGTAATAGTTAACCTTCACACGGTAGATGCCCGGCTCGGGGTTATTCAGGTTCACGTTCTCCACCCGGCATCCGTGGGTGCAGTCGATGGCCAAGCGCGGATCGTCGCTAGTGTCGCCATGCACACCCCAGTCAGGATTGCGCGCGTTCCAGAAGCAATCGCTTCCCGAACAAGTCTGCCAGTAACAGGCGGCACCCAAGTTCACATCGTCAAAGCATTCCTGAAACTCCGGGCAAGTCACGCCAGCACAATTGGTGGTGACCAGGTCGGAGGGCGTCCGACAAGTGGAGGCCTCCTCAATCTGCACACAGGCCGTGCGGGTCCAGTTTGGATCCTCGGGCTGCAAGGGGTTGGTCCGACAATCCAAGGTGGGTGAGCAAAACTCCCCAGCCGGTGCCAAAAGGTGCAGATCCAGGTCCGGCCCCACCACATCCCAGGTCAGCTCAATGCGAATGTCTTCCCGGGGAAGGGCCTGCAAGCGCACACAGTCACAACCCAAGCCCTGAGCCGCGTTGGCTTCCTGGCAGCTGCAAGCGTTTTCCGCATCGAAGGAGGAAGTGCTGCCCTGCGCGTCCTTGGCCTGCAAGCAGACCACGTACTCGCCCGACAAATCGGGCTTGAAGGTGGGCGCGAAGGGATCGCTGTCTAAAATCATTCGAGCCGAACCATCAGGTCTATCTGGCAAGAACCAAGTCAGGAAAGAGGGCTGAATGGCTCCACCTTCGGGATCGTTCACTGTGGCAGCAAAGACGATTGTATCCGACGGGGCCACCGCACAAGGGTCATCAAGCTGGGTGCCGTCCAACATGGTGGCCTGCTCTACCCGCACACCAACGAAGGGCGGCAGGTTGGCGTCAGCCATGCCCCAAAGCTCTACCTCTAACGGATTTTCGTCCGGATCGTTGGAATGAATGCGCAACAGATCATCGTCTGGCAACTGCACCTGGTTCACGGGATCCAAATGAATCTCTCTGGGAGAATACACGACTTCTACGTCAGCCTGCCCCTCTGCCGGAATGTTCATCGCTGAGGATGGGAGAATGAATGGCGAGTTGCTATCTCCACTGGCCAGGCTCAAGCCGCCCGCGGGAATCCTGAGTTCAGCCCCACCCCGGTTGTGTATCACCAGGGTCAGCGAACCTGATGAGTTAAGCCCCACGCCGGTGAACTCGAGCCGCATTGGATCCGCTTCGATGTCCGGTTGGCTGCCCGAGCCCTGCAGGCTCACCCGAAGCTCGGCCTGGTTTTCGTCGTCTGAAATGATGACCAACTCGGCGGCGTAGTCTCTGAGCTCCTCCGGAAAGAACTCGATCTGACAATCGACCTGGGATTGACCGGCCGCGGGCTGAGCCAGACCCAAGGGAAACTCCACCTCTCCGATGAGACTGGCACCGACTGAGATAAGGGAAAAAGCCGGAACGCCTTCGAGCTGAATGGAGTCGAGGGTCAAAGCCGCCGTCCCCACGTTGGAGATACTCAAGACAGCAAGCTGACTGGAGCCTATCCCAAGCGTTTCAAAACCCATGGGATTGGGGGCCACCTCAATTATGGGGCGACCTTGCTGCAGGTTTGAGCCGTCACATTCACAGGCCAAGAGTCCCGGCAACAAAAACATGCCAAGCCAGAGCATCAAGCGCAGTTGTTTCATTGCAGACATCCTCCGTTGGCGGTAGCTCTGCTACCTCTCACTAAAATAGCAGAAAATGCCTGCTTGGATCGAACTTTCAACAAGCGACCTTTGCCCACCTGTATGCCTTTGTTGCTGTTTTTGACACACCAGTCACCTCGGTAGTATAAAGGGTGACTAGGGAACACATCTGTGAAACGCTGTAACGCAAACCAGATGACGGAGGAAGTACCGATGACCGACAAGAAAGTCAACCAGACCGACAAACGCAAACAAAGTCTATACTTCCCCGAAGACATGCTGGCCGAAATCAAAAGGGAAGCCCTGAGGCAGGACCGATCGCTATCCTGGATCGTCCAACAAGCCTGGCGCATCGCTCGGGAAAACATCAAGAAGTTCCCGTCCATCAACACGGGAATGGACGACTGACCCTGCCTCCCTAGAGGCCTAAACCACAGCTCGAACTGAGCTCCGCGCAGCTCGCCTGATAGTTCAACCGCCCTTCCACCGCGGGATAAACGCTGGGATCCAGCCCATGGTCCCTGGCGTAACCGGCCAGCCAAGGCCTCACCACATCGATAACCGGAAGGAAGGTCTCCAGGACCTCGACGTTCGTGTCATGGAAACCCACGAAACCGTCGTTGGGTACTTCGTCAGAGCTTTTGCCCACCACAAAATCCAGAGTGGCCACGTAGATAATCCCAGGCGGGGGCTCGCAGGGATCCCCCACACAAATACCTGAAATACGGGTCCCTTCCGTAACGATGACTTTGCCCGAGGTATCCAAGGTTTGGGCATCACCTGAACAATCCAGGTCCACCCGCACACCTCGTTGCCCGGCCACTTGCATGAAATAACCCTCTTCTTGCCCTTCCCCTCCCTCAATCCCCAAGGCACTGACAGAACGCTCAAGCACCCGCTCCAGACTGTTGATATCCATGCGAACCACGACCACGGAGTCCTCATAGAAGGGCAGAAGCTGGAAGAGATCCTGATCCGTCACAGGGCCTTGAGGAATACGGTCGCGCGTGTCTCCCAGATCACCGCAGGTCACCCTGTCCCGGATGGCGCCGGAGTTAATCAAGCCCATGGTCACCACCACGTCCTGGCCTTCGTACTGCAAGTTATAATCGTAGTTGAGCAAGGCGTCGGCTAAAAAGTTACCCACGGGTGCTTCGCATTGGCGGATGTATTCCCGCCGGATGTCCAAGTCCACGCCGATCTCCCCCCAAACCTCGGGCGTAGTCACCGGGCAAGAATCGTTGAATTTGGCACAACCCAAGCCCAGGCCCAAAGCGACGGTCAATAGCAAACAAACAAGCCTTGTGCGGTGTGCGCAATTCATCTTCTTGACTCCTTTTCATTCGCGCGGGCAGCCGTCTCAGCGGGGCGCCAAGCCAAGCCCACCATGAACGCAAACCCGGTCCTGGGTAAAAAATCCGTCATGTGGTCAGGCCGGGGGGGCCTATCAGACCATGTCGAATCAAAGGCATTCGTGACATGGGCGTAAACAACCAGACCATCGAAGAGCAGGGGTTCACTGGACAGGCCCGCCCGCACTATCGTCGTGGCCGGAACGATATAAGAATTGAGGATTTCCATGGAAAGCCGGACGTTGTTGCGGCGCTCGCTGAAGTGGCGCACACCCATGTGCAGGTTAACCCATTTGCCCATGCCCAGGTTCAAACCCAAATTCAAACGCATTTGGGGAATATCCGTGATGTAACTCTCATTACCCAGCCCCAAAATCCGCACCTTGGCCCTGAACCAAGAACTGTTGACGAAGAGTCGAGAGCGCTCACCGAAGCGGGCCTCTCCTTCCAGTTCGGTACCCATAAGATCGATGGACTGATCATTGCTATAACTTGGCTGTCCATAGCCCAAATCCAACCCGACGATGCTGTCGCGAATCCAGCTCATGAAAAAATTTGCCGCCAGGCGATAGTCCACGCCGGCTGCGCTCAAACGCCAGGCCGACCCAAACTCCAGGGTGTTGGTGGTCACCGGCTTCAGAGAATCGATGCCCACGAAGGCCCGCAAAGGATCAAATCGGGGATCTTCGTGAAGCTCTTTGAAGGAAGGGGCCCGATAGCTCATGGCATAAAGGGCCTTGAAGTCCAAACCCTCGAGGGGCCCATAGACCAAAGCCAACCTGGGCGAAAAAGCCAAGCCGGCGTCGGTGAAATAGTCCAAACGAATCGCAGCCAAGGCATCAAGCCCAGGCACGATGTCTGTCCAGTGGTCCTGGACGAAGCCACCAAAAACGATGCGATTTTTGCCCTCCGGATTGGCTTCGAAGCGGCCCACGGGCAAAGAAAAACCCTGGATGGCCACTTCACAATTTTCCAACCCGCCGGTGCAGATCGAATCCGCGGCTGATCCGATGTCCCGCTCCAAGGTGAAGTCGGGCAAAAGGTGATAAGAGAAGCTCAGCCCGGCCCATAGACTGTTGTTGGGCAACAGTTGCACTCGAGTACCGAGGTCCAATCCTGTTTGCAGCGTCTGATAAGTAGATCGCTCACGCATACCATCGGTCAGGGGTATATCGCCGACCAGGTAGACGTTCAGATCTCCTTCGCGCGCAGCGGGAAGGACCTGAAAATCCCGATCGACCACGTGCATGTCCACCCAAGCCCGGGTCTCAAGCTTGAAGGTCTTGGTCAAGGGCAGGTCAAAACGAAGATCAGCCTGAACCAGATGGTCGATGAGATCGGAGCCAAGGTCCAGCGAGTCGGACTTGCCCATATAGCCGCCCCGCTGCTGGAACAGATAGTGACTCATCAAGGAAAGCTCACCACCAGCAAGGTTCAAAAGGCTGGCATGCAGTTGGCCGTGGAGTTGCAATCGCCCGTCATCCACTGGGTTTGGGGTGTTGGACACATCCAACTCCGTGGGGATGGATCCCTTGACGCCGGAGAGGACATCCTGAGTCACGAGACGATCATGACCCTCGCTGCGCATGAACTGCACTTGGCCACCGACTCGCAAGGCGTCATTGGCATAACCGCCACCGGCGGAAATCCTGGCCTCGTTGAACATGCCATAGCCCGCGCTGGACCAAAAACCATCCCCTTGACGGGAATGAATATTGACCACGCCCATCAGGGCGCCGGAGCCGAAGCTCGCCGTTCCTGGTCCACGAATCACTTCTATCCACTCGACCGCTTCAGCGGGCCACTCCACCAGCGCCACCCCTGAATAGAGGTTGTTGATCGGGTGCCCATCCAGCAAAATCAGCACCTCGGAGTCGGTTTGCATGCCGCGCATGGCCACATGGTAGTCACCGGACACGTTTCGCTCCACGTAGATGCCGGCCATGTGATCCAGCACGTCACCCACAGTGCGCGCGCCCATGTCTTCGATCTCTCGGCGGTCCATCTTGGCCACGATGGCCGGTGCCCGGTCCAAAATCTGAGACTGCCCGGAGGCCATGCTGCTTTGGTGGAGTGGACGAGCCGCAACAGCCACCATATCTTGCGCCTTGGGGTCTTTTTTATCTATTTTAGGTTTGGGCTTTTTGCCTGCTGCGTCATCGGGCTTGACCGGCTTGGGCGCAATAATCAATGCCGCCACCTGCACCCGTTGTGGTTCCTGCTCGGATGCGAAAATCACGCGACGGTTGCCCTCGAAGTCTACCGCGTAACAGAAATACTCGATGGCCGGTGTTTTGACGAACTTGCCCGGAATAACGCCCACGTAGCGGTCTCCCTTGATCAGGCGCAGCTCGGCAATCTCGAACTCCTTCCTGCCTTCAACCCGATAGGCCAGGGCCGCGATGCTCACCTGATCGGCACCGACAATGTTGCCCGATATCTTCAGATCCTCACCCGCGCCGATACGGGCCGGAGGGGTGTGCATCAAGGTCATGTTGACCATCTGCGCTTGGGCGGATGGGGCCAGTAAGAACAAAGCCAAGAATCCCGATAAAACCAGACGCATCTTCGCATCGGCCATTCGCATCTCCTCGTCAAATTCGCCCACAGAATAGCGCTCAACAAAGGACCTGTCAAAAGCCCGGCACCGCAATCCAAAGACTCTCGATTGACACTTCGGAGTGGGCCCTGCTAGCGTCTTCGGCATGGCCCATGAAAAAAGCATTCGACAAATCACCGACGACATCAAGAATCATTTTTCCGCCACCGCCCAGCCCTTGAGTTTCGCTGAATATCTGGAGGCCTTTTTGGCCAACCCGGAGGATCAGCTTCGCGGGTCGGCCCAATACATCCGGGATGCCTTCGACTTCTTCGGCACCCGGGAAGTTGACACCCCGATGGGCAAGCGCAAGCGCTACAAACTCTTCGACGCCCAACTCGCCGACGGGCAAGGTCGCGTGGCCGGACAAGAGCTGGCCCAGCAAGCCATTTACAAGCTACTCAACACCTTTGCCCGCAGCGGACGAGTCGATCGACTCATCTTGCTCCACGGGCCCAACGGATCGGCCAAGACCTCCATCATTCGGGCCATATCGGCCGCCATGGAACATTACTCCACCTCCGATCAAGGCAAGCTCTACGCCTATCGTTGGCTTTTTCCTTCCGCGAAAAACGGTCGTGGACACATCGGCTTTGGCGACGAAGGAAGCGAGAGTGAAAATCCCGGAGACAGCTATGCTCACCTGCCAGGCGAGGCATTGGACGCCGTCTTGCCCTGCGGATTGAAAGACCACCCCCTTCTGCTCATCCCGCGGGAACAGCGCATCAGACTCTTCGCCGACCTCAAAGAGCAGGGCCGCCTGGCCCAGGATTTCCAAATCCCCGACTACTTGCTCCGGGGCGATCTCTGCGCCCAATGTCGCGCGATCCACGACGCCATGTTGGCCTCCTACGGCGGAGATGCCGCAGAGGTATTGCGTCATGTGCAGGTGCAGCGTCTGGAGTTATCAGGGCGCTACCGACGCGGCGTGGCCACGGTGGAGCCCCAAATGCATGTGGACGCCGGCGAGCAGCAGCTGACCGCTTCGCAAGATCTGTCGGCCTTGCCGCCTGCCATCGCCCACCTGAACATCTTCGCCCTGCGCGGTCCATTGGTGGACGCCAATCGGGGACTTCTGGAATACGACAACCTGCTCAAGCGCCCCATCGACTCCTTCAAGTACTTGCTGGTGACCTGCGAAAATGGACAGGTGACCATGGACCGCAGCACCCTGTTTTTGGACACGGTCTTCATCGGCTCAAGCAATGAAATGATGCTGGAGTCATTCAAGGCCTATCCCGACTTCGCCTCCTTCAAGGGGCGCCTCGAACTTGTGCGCGTTCCCTACCTGGTCCGGACCAGCGAAGAAATCCAAATTTACGCCGATCAAGTGCGTACCGAATCCCTGGAACGACACTTGGCTCCTCACACCCTGGAACTGGCCGCCCTGTGGGCCGTGTTGACACGTCTGCGTCAACCCGATTCCAAGCACTTCGAGAGCAAGGAATTGCAAAAAGCCGTAAAGAGCTTGAGCCCCTTGGACAAAGCCAAGCTCTACGACTCGGGCCATGTGCCGGATCTTCTCAACACCATGGTGGCAAAACAGCTCAAGCAAGCGGTCGCAACCTTGGCGGCCTGGCAGGGCAAGAACTACGAAGGCGCAACGGGTGCCTCGGCCCGCGCGGTGCGAATGCTGCTCATGAGCGCGGCCCAGGCCAGCGATCGACTCTGCCTGAGTCCCCTGGGCCTTTTCAGCGAAATCGAAGCCCTGCTACGCGACAAAAGTATCTTTTCTTTCTTGCAGAGAGACACCGAGGGTGCCTACCTGGACCAAGACGGCATCCTGAAAGAGATCAAAAAACACTATCTTGATCTCTTGGAGGATGAGGCGGCGGAGTCCATGGGCCTGGCCACAGACACCAGCTACCAGGAGCTCTTCGAACGCTACATTCAACATGTGAACGCTTGGCTGAAAAAAGAGAACGTACACGACCCAGTCACCCGAAAATCCGAACCGGCTTCCGAAAAAATCATGACTGAAGTTGAGCAAATCATCCGGCCGGAGGACGAAAAACCAGAGCCCTTCCGTAAAGGACTGATCGCTCAAATCGGTGCCTATGCACTGGATCAGGCCGAGTCCGGCAACAAACCCGAGGGTCCACCAGATTACGTCAAGGTTTTCCCGCGCCTCTTTGATCGCATCAAAGAGAACTTCGTCTCCTCCCGAAAAGAAATCATCCAGCGCAACTTCAAGAGCTTTTTGGCTCAATCAGACGGTGAATTGCTTGAAGGCAAAGACGCCGAGGTGGCCGTGCGGATGCGCGAATCCCTGGTCGAACGCTTTGGTTACTGCGACAAGTGTGCGGCGGAGTCCATGGCCTTTCTGCTCGGCGAACGCTACTGAGCACGCCCAAGCTCGTCAGGGATCTTCAATCAAGTAGAAAACAACAGCGGTCATCAAAGCAGCACCACCAAGTCCAGCCAGCACGGCCGCGGTTTCGTAGGCCCGATCCGCATGACCCAAACTGGCGTAAGCCCCAGTCTGAACGTCATCATCCGCGGCCCTCCCCTCCTGCACCGCCCCGCCGATGGCGGCCAAGCCCGCTCCGACCCAAAGCATGCCGCCTAGGCCCGCCGAGATGCGCGCACCGGGCCCAAGCAGGTGTCGCTCGCCATCCGGCTCGGGTTTATGGAAGATGAGATCGATTCGAACCCTGTCGGGCTCCTTTGTGTGGAGCGCCACGCCTGCGATGATTTCAGGCTCGGGTACCTTGGGCGGCTTGAGTGTTCGTCGCCGACGTTTTTTCGCCCCAGGTGGAGTCTTCACCTCGCCGGGTCCTCCCGGCGTCGCAAGCACAGCCACTTGGCTATCGGCGAGTCTGCCGGTAAATGGAGTAATCAATACGCCGCCCGCGGGTCCGGAGATCAGCAGACGGTACAAGTGCTTGCCCGCGGGCACCTCGATCTTGACCAACAAAGGGCCGGTGAGCGCTTCGGTTGCTCCACCAATCAGGCTCGCTCCATCTGCCGCGGGACTTTTGAAACGCACCGTGGCCTGAGCAGCGTCGTCTCGAACCACGGTCAGATCCACCGGCATCGGCTGCCGAGGGGGCGTCAAAATCTGCCGCAATCGCAGACCCAGATGAGTGGGCCCGTCGACTTTCAGCACCATCATGCTCCCTGAAGGCAGCAAGAACATGCCCTCTGTTTTCCCCTGCAGGGTCACCTGGTGCCGTGCTTGCTCGCTGCTCAGGCTCCAGGAACCAGCAGCCCAGACAGGATCAGCCAGCGAAAACACACAGATCAGGAGCAAAAGAAAACGTATTAAAACAAAACGCATCAAAATGAGTTTACCCTTTTTCTTTCTCCGGCTCCTCCGAGCTGTCGTCGAAGATGTACGAGCCCGAGATGGTCAAGCCGAAGGACGTATCCAGTACCGCATGCACCGCGGCCCCGGTGGCCAACACTTCGACCCGCTCGCCCGTGCCCAGGGCAAACTGCAGAGCCACATCGATGGTCGAATTGGCACCCAGCTTTCCCAGACTGAGGGTCAATCCATAATAGTCGATTTTCTCGGCCGGCACATCATCCCGAGTGTAGGTAGCCGGATCGATGCCCGAGACCAGGCTCCTGTCGATGCCTGGGGCCGCCGAGTTGTTGGTGAAGAAACCGAAACGCAGGGGCCATTTGTCGAAAAGAATAACCTCGGCACCCACCGCGATGTTCCAGGTGAACTCCATGCGGATCAGCCTACCCAGCCGTTCGTATTCCATGGGCAGGTAAAAAGACGAGTCGATGGCCAACAGCCAATCCTTGCTGACCCTCAAAGCCATCCCGAAGCTGAAACTGGTGGGACTTTCGCTCTTCACTTCGTCCCCATCACCAAATTCGTCGCCCACGGTCACCCGCGAAAAAGACCCAGGCGATGCGGCGCTGGACTCGATACGCAACAGGCGCCTTTTCCCGTGATCCGTGAAGGAACCGCCCAACCGGGCCAGCAAACCGATGCGCAATTCGTCTAAAGGCTGCCACATCAAACCCAAATGGGACTCGGCACCCAGGCTCCAACCACTGGCATCATCAATGATCTCGGTGATGGCTCCTGTGTCGTATAGAAAGGTGTCATCCATCCGATCGATGTAGGTCCGATAGAAAAACAAGAGAGAGAAACCGATGGACCACTTTTCGCCGAGGCTCCAGGCCATGCTGGGGCCCAGGATGTAGCTGTCGTATTGTTTCTGACGAATCAAATGAGCGCCCACCAGATTCGAGCCGTCTGGCATGGCCAGGCGGGTCGTCAAGACCTCATCCATCTGGAAGTCATGGCTGTCCGGCACCAGGATGCTGAAGGCAAAACGGCCGCCCCAGAGATCCGTCGCGTAACACCAGGAGGCGGCGATGATGGACATGGATGTCTGCTCCACGCCTTCGGCACCCAAATAATCGGCCACAAAACGGCTGCGAGTCTGCAACAGGGTGGCCGAAAGGCTCAAGTTCTTTCGATAACTCAGCACCAGGCCGGCCGGATTGTAGTAGGCCGTCGACGCGTCTTCAGCCAGGGCCGTGGCCGCACCGCCCATGCCCGCCGCCCGCTCCCCGATGATCACGTTACGGTGATTGTATTCGTCTGCCTGGGCAGGACCGCTCCTTGTTAAGCAAAAGGCCAGGATCAGACTCAGGACCATCCATGATTTCCAATCCCTCATCTTTTCTCCAAGGTCCGGCGCACAAAAGTGCGTCCGTCTTCGACTGCCTTGGGTTCACTTGGGCTGATCGCCGCCCACAGGCCAACCCACATCACGGCCACAATCAAGGCAGCCACGAAACGCGCCTTCCTTCCCGGCCCGGCCACCCGTTCGGTCGGCCAGCATAGCCAAGCCGCAACAGTCAGCAAAATCAGGCCCATGGGCAACATGGAAAATGACCCCAAAAAAGAGCCCAAGCTGGGCACGCTCTGGCCCTCCAGCAAGAGAGGCAGTGCCAACTCGCCGAATGGATTTCTCACCCAGTCGGGTGGCTGGGGGAAAACCACGGTCACCGCGCCCACCATAAGCACCGAAGCGGCCGCCAGGCCGGCCACGGGGACGGCCAGCCATCGACCCTTCGAGGCCAACCAATCCCAACCCATCCCAGCGGCCAGGGCCAACATAGGCAAAACAGGCACCAGATAGCGCGGCCCCACGGACCAGCCGTTCATCATGCGCCACTTATCCAAACAGGAAGCAAAAAGAAGGTAGGCCACAACCATTGCGGCCAGGGTCCGGGCGGCACCCCCATGTAAGGCACTTTTTCTCCCGCCAAAAAGAAGGACCAAGCCCAACAAGCCCCCGGCCAAAAGCCAAGGCATGATGGGCCCCAGTCCCATGTATGGATCCCC
>JAUVAM010000621.1 GCA_030591745.1 Deltaproteobacteria bacterium | reverse complement strand
GGCGCTGATCGCGCTTTGAGCCGCACAGCTTCCACTCACGCGCGCCTGGACCTCGCTTTGGATGATTTGGTCGGCACCCACCTGAATGCAACCGAGCTGGCCGTCCGCCTCAACGCCGGAGGCAAGCGTACCATAGGCACAGGTTTGGCTACTTGTCGCAAAGGGTGTCACGCCGCAGGTCCACTCACTGCTTGCGCCATCAAACACCGGCACATTGCCGTCCGCGCAGCTCAATTGCGCCAGACACCCCCAGCAATCCCGAGCGTTGCAAGCACCATCGCCATTGAGGTCCTCACCGTTGGCGCCGTCAAGATCGTCGCAGATGCCGTCCGGTTCACCATCCACGCAAGTGCAAAAACCGTCGCCGTCCATGTCCCAACAAGCGAGACCAGGAAGGCCCAGAGCACCAGGAACGCCCTGTGGACCCACTTCGCCCGGAGCACCTGGTTCCCCTTGTGGACCCGTGTCGCCCTGAACTCCGGGATCTCCCCGTGGACCCACAAGCCCCGTCGAATTACCCACCCACATTCCCTCCGAATCGATCACCGCTTCGCCATTCACGTATAGACTGTTTATGTCGGCCGTCCCATTTATGTGCTCGGCAACCAAGGCATAGGGCACGGAAACGATCCGGGTACGCGGTGACAGGGTGTCGCCCGCGACCACCACCTCCAAAAAGAGGGCCTCTGTGTTAGAAAACAGTGAAAGATCCAGCGGGGTCGAACTGCCCAAATTGGCCGTTAGGCAACCGTCGGCCACGTCGACCGAAAGCAATTCGCTCCAAAGCGCTTCACCGCCCTGCTCCTGACCGAAAAGCCTAAACTCGACATCGATGTCCCCGTTGTATGGATTGCCATTGCTGTCGGTGAGTTCTCCGCTGTATCCCAAAAGCCGGGGCGGCGCGGCCAGCGCCAAAGTCGCAATCAAGTTGACGACCCCAAAAGCCACGATGATCACAAATGCCGCTATTGGGTTGCGCGTTCTGTGCATGACCTATTCCTCCAATCTGCCATTTAGTCTAAAGTTGTTCCCCTCCATAACGCTTGTCTCCGGCATCCTGCTGACCGATCCCCTAAGTCGAAACTCACTTCCCTGCATCAGCACGGTTGCAGAGGGCTGAATCTGCCCCAAAAGACCTGCCGGCTCGATGGCGGCGTCCGTGTTTGTGCTTCCATCCATATCTGCGTCAGCGCCAGCGTCACCCATTTCGTTAGAGGCCCCACCACAAGCGGCAAAAAGAAACAGTGTTAACAATATGAAAACTATACTCGTGGGCATTCGTCCCATTAAGCTTCCTTCCAAAACCTATGCGAAAAGTAGGCTCCAGGCTATCACAAAACCCGATTGTCCACCTCCATGTCGACCACATTCACGGCTTCGAGTTGGTGGTCATGAGCCAAATATTGGATGAAGAGCCGACCATCGCCGAACTCGTGTTCGCCGATCTGACCATGGCGGGTCGCCGGACCGACACAGGTCGGGACGGCATGACAGCCGAGCGGGGAGATCTGGGGCCTGCTGGTTTTGTGTTGAAATTCACGTATTTGCGCCTTAGATTGTCCTCCGCCGGGGGATGAAGGAGAAAAATCATGGGTGCCATTCGAGATTTCATGCAGCGACATTACCTGCACTTCAACAGCCGCGAGGTGGTGGATGCGGCCAAGGGCTATGAGGCCCACATGGCCGCCGGTGGCAAGATGCTCGTCAGTCTGGCGGGTGCCATGAGTACCGCGCGCATTGGGCGCATCCTGAGCCGGTTGATTCGTGCGGATATGGTCCATGCCATCAGCTGCACAGGGGCCAACCTGGAAGAGGACCTCTTCAACCTGCTGGCGGCCAAGGACTACGAGATCATCACCGATTGGCGAGGGCTGCGGGCAGAAGACGAAAAGGCCTTATGCGATCGCGGCATGAATCGGGTTACGGACACCTGTATTCCGGAAACCGTCATGCGGCATTTGGAAGGCCGTTTGTTTGAGAGTTGGAAGAAAGCCTCCGCTGCGGGCGAGCGGAAAATGCCCTACGAGTACATCTACGAGGTCTTAGATGATCCCTCCTTACGTGAGCACTTCCAGATCCCGGCCGAAGACAGCTGGATGCTGGCGGCCAAGGAAAGGGGCATTCCTGTTTTCAGCCCGGGCTGGGAGGACTCCACCACCGGCAACATGTTTGCCGCCTATGTCATGCAGGGCAAGTTGCCGGATCATGCCTGCGTCAAAACCGGCACCGAGCAGATGGAAGTCCTCATGCGTTGGTACTTGGAAAACAACGGCGCCAAGGAAAAGAAACCATCCATCGGCTTTTTCCAGGTCGGCGGCGGCATCGCGGGCGACTTCGCCATTTGCGCCGTGCCCTGCCTGATCCAGGACATGAAAATGGAAGACACGCCCTTCTGGGGCTACTTCTGCCAAATTTCGGATGCGGTCACCAGTTACGGCGGCTATTCGGGCGCCCCGCCCAACGAAAAAATAACCTGGGGCAAGCTCGCCGTAGACACGCCCAAGTACATGATCCAGTCCGACGCCACCATCGTGGCACCGCTGATTTTTGCCTGGCTGTTGGGGGATTAGAGGTCCTAAAGGCGGGATAATCAGTTCATCAACTCCAGGTAGAACCCCCCCGTACCTCAGTAGGACCTCTTATCCCGTGCTCAGTAATCGATGGGATCACCGGTGTAGACGGCTTCGAAGTCGGAGGCGCTTAGTTGGTGGAAGTCGTGGAGCAGGCTGTCGTCCCAGCGCATGTCGTGGGCTCCGCTGACGAACAT
>JAUVAM010000272.1 GCA_030591745.1 Deltaproteobacteria bacterium | reverse complement strand
AAGGTCCGGCCGCCATGGTCTGCAGTACTTCCACATGCCCTTCGAGTGCTTCTTGTTCTTTGCTTAGGGTGCTTTGTAAGCGCTTGAAACCGGCATATTGCTGACCGTCGCCGAAGGACCAGACCACGATTTTGGGCGAAACCAGTTGGCCCATGCGCTCCCAGTCACCTTTTTCAAATGCCTTGAAGAAATCCTTGACGGCCTTGGCGTTGTCCGGGGCACCGGGTGTTGAGTACAGGACGGGATGTTCCGGCACCTCGGGGATGGTCGGCGCCTTGGCCGGATCCATGGTCATCTGCCGGATCACCGTGTCGGGGTTACCCACCACAAAGGCGCGTTTGATCTTTTGATCTTCGATCCAGCAAAAGACGGCGATTTGGCAACCGACGAGACGCTGGGTGGGGGCCTGACCCAGGAAAGTGCCCTGGTGCGTACCGCTGATGACCGCCTCTAAGACCCAAAAACCAGATGACTCGAGCACCTGCTTGGTCTGAATATGGGCGTCAGGGAAAGCCATCTGGAGCCTGGACCATAAGGTTTTCTGGCCCTTTCGTCCCACAAAGGGTTTGGCCTCCCTGCTGGACAGCTCACAGATGCAGTCTTCGGAGAATATCCGGGTGGCACCGTCAAGGTCCACGGCGCACAAGGAATCCAAAGCTGATTGCATCTTGGGTTTGGGCTGCTCTCTGGAGGCGAGCGACAAAACCGGCTTGGGACCTGGTTCTTGTCGATCGCGTGTCGTTTGCTCGCAGGCCACCAGCGAGAAGAAAAGGCAACAGATTAGAAGCGGCCGAAATAGGACCATGCCACAACCTCCAGAGGACATTACACCCCAAATGCTGAACTCAATATAGGCATTGCAGCAAAGATGGGCCCAATGCGCAAGTCAAATTGTAATCTGGGTTTACTTGTTGGGTCCTGGGGGCAGATCCGTGCTTTGGGTTTTGGTGGGCACCCTGCCCACCCAGTCCGCCCAGCCGCTTAGCAGGACCAGATCCAGGCAGGTCGGGCATTGAAGTTCGTGCAGCTTGAGGTTGTAAGCCGCAGCCTCGGGCACCTCGGCCTTGGCTGCGTGAGCCAGGGCGAGAAGGGCGATGCACTCTTCGTTTTTTTTGTTCAGCTTGTGGGCCGTGCGCAGCTGCTTGATGGCCACGTCGAAACGTCGAGCCCGGAGCATGCGCTCGCCATATTCCATGGCCATGCGTGACAGGCGTTCGGCCTGGGCGGGCTTGAGTTTTTTGATGATGGGCGACGCCTTGGGCCTCTGCACGCTCTGTGATGGCTTCGGTGTCTGGGCCTGGCTTGGGATCAAGGGGAAAAGC
Organism: Deltaproteobacteria bacterium; assembly: GCA_030591745.1. The sequence continues at coordinate 4,751 of JAUVAM010000272.1, read as the reverse complement.
AGGCCCAGGGCCAAGACGATGGTCAAGATTTGTCGATTCATGGTAGCCTCACTTGTTGAACGCTCTGGCCATGATAATCCCCATGAGACAGCGATACAAGTCTGGTTTTTTTGCCCAAAGAGGCCACGATGTAGCCTTTTGGCTCTTGACCCGGAACCCTGTAGGGCTTAGTAATCCTTGCTGGAATAATTCTGTCTTCGATTGGAAGGAAAGGGAGTTTTTCATGAAAATGTCTTGGTGGTCTTGGGTTGTTTGTTTGTTCGCGTGGACACTCGTTTTGCAACTGGGCGCTTGCTCAGGCGGGGGCGCCGAGCAAGAGGACGCCGGGCAGGACGATGGAGAAGTGATCACGGACAAGGATTGCAGGCCTGGTGAATTGGCTTGCCGTTGCACCGAGGCCGGTGAATGCGATGGTCTTTTGGAGTGCATCGACGGAAGCTGCACGGATTGCGAACGCGGAAGCGCGGGCTGCACCTGTTATGAGAACGGACGATGTCAGGCGGGTTTGGCCTGCGGCAGCGGCAATCTCTGCGAGGCATGTGAGCGGGGCGCGGAAGGCTGCTTTTGTGACGATGAGGGCAATTGCGCGGAAGGACTGGCTTGCCAGGGGGGCTACTGCGTACCCGAATCTTGTCGTCCGGGCAGCGAAGACTGCGTCTGTGAAGAAAGTGGGGCTTGTGATTTCGGCTTGACCTGCGCCGGCGGGCTTTGTCTGATTTGTTCTTCGGATCAAGTGGGTTGTCCTTGCGACGGAGATGCCTGCAGCGCCGGTTTGGTCTGTGACCTGGACGCATTGCTTTGTCGTGAGGGCTTGACCTGCGCTGAGCTTGTCTGCGTTGAACACCAGGTTTGTGAAGATCGCGAAGGTGCCGACGCTGCTTGCCTTGAGGCCTGTGAGGTCGGTTTTTCCTGGGACGAAGGCAGCGGGGCTTGCCTGGCCCTTCAGGCCAATTGCGATGAGTATGCCGAAGGAAGCATCTTGGCAGACTGCCAGGCCCTGTTCATGCACTGCATCGAGGCCGGCGACGGGGCTGCCTGCGTGGGCTGCCTGCCGGAACACTTGCCGGTGGATTCGGCCGTGCCCACCGAAGGTTGTCGGCCTGCCGAGACTTGTGTCAGCTTGGCTTGCGATTCCCTGAGCCGCTTTTGCACGCCCCACACTTACAGCAGCGACGCTGAATGCGGTGGGTGTTTTTATGGCTACATGGAAGATGGTCAAGGCGATTGCGTGTTGAACACGCTGGCCAACTGCAATACATCCCAGCCTGATCCCGACAGCATTTATTATCTGTGCTCTGAAATGCAAAGGAGCTGTGTCCCGCAGGATGGCGGCGGTGCCTTGTGTGGCGATTGTATCGAGGGCTACATCGAGGACCCGGCCACCGGTCTGTGCATGCCGCCCAGCGACTGCTCGGCCATCGACTGTGTCGCGGTCAATCGGCGCTGCAGCGATGTGCCCTTCGCTCGATGCACCGATTGCCTGCCTGGTTTCATCGAAGAGTTCGGCACCTGCCGGGCCGTGATCGTCGAAGCGGAGCTCAGTTGCGGTGGCGGTCAGTTCGCCATGCCCGCCGGCGACCACAGTGACGCCTATTGCTTGAATCTGGTCTGCCCCGAAGGTGACGCCTACAACCAGCAGCAAGACTGCTGTGTGAACTCTTGCCCAAGCGGCGTCTTTGCATGTCCCAGCCAATGTAATTTGCCCGGGCAAACCGGCCGCATCTGGCCCTTTTCTCTGGCCACGGGTCGTTGTATCTGTGAGAGCGCCGAGGGTTTCTACTACGATGTGGGTGCCTTGTCCCAGCAAGCCTGCGATGAGGACGGCGATGGCTGGTTGAAGCTGAGTGTGCGTGCGGTGCTTGAAGGCGATGATGTGGCGCTTCAGGCCAATGCCCGCTGCACCCTGAAGCAAGTGGACCGTTTCAAGCTCATCAACGAGCTGGGCCAGCACATGTCGGTGAAGTCCTGCGATGATGATTTAAATCCCTATCGAGCGGATTTCGATGAACCCTGCGCCAGCCAGCTTCGCCCCATCGGCCTCTATGAAGTGGACTACATGGATTCTCAGTCGGAGTTGGAATCCTTCGGGCCGGAACTTTACGGAGAGGGCGCACGATATCTAAGCGCCCGAGAGCTCAACAGCCTCACCAAGGCCTGCTCGGGTCAGGATGACTTCAACGGCAACGAGATCCCGGATGTGCGGGAATGGTCCGGGGCGAGTTTTCCTTTCACTGGACAGAACAAAATTGATGGCCTGAAGCCCTTTTTGCCATTTGCCTATTTCTTAGAGCTTCATGAGGGTTATTTTCAAGAGGCCGTCGACGGCACCTTTGGTCAGTATGTGATCACTGAGCGCTCTCGTTGCGATGAGGCCTTTCCCATCGCCTATCATGATGCTGAGACGGGCGACTATTGGCGCTCTTGCAGCCGCAAGCGGCCCAGTCGTTTCGACGCCCTGAGCGGCTTGCCCCTCATCGGTTTGGATTTTGCCCGCTTTGTTTGTGACAACGACCTGGGTAGTTGTCTCTTGCCGGAAGTGGTGACCGGCGCGGATGGGCCGGACGGAACACCCGATCACGGACTTTGCGAGGTGAGCTTGCCCTCGGACGCCGAATGGCGCGGCATGTTGCATCACAGTCAGTTTGCCTGTGTCTTGATGACCAGCGATCCGCCGGCGGATCCCTTGCAGACGCCCCATCAGCACAGCCGGGATGAGTTTTTCGACGGCGCTTCGGGGGCCTTGCAATTGAGTGTCTGCGAGGCCACGGACTCGACCTCCATCGGGGCTGGCAACATGGATATTCCTTCTTTTGCCTGCACGCCGGTGACGCCGGACGAGGTGACGGGCGACAAGGTGGGCATGGCGGCTTTGCGTTACGAGCATTACTGGGAATCTGAAGAATACGAGGCGGGCTGTATCAACGAATGCGCCAACTGGCTGGAGATCTGCCCCGAGGCAGACCAGGGCCTGGCCGGTTGCCTGACCTTTCAAGACAACTTCGGCTACATCGACTGCAACCTGTGCCCGCGCACAGGCGTAGTCTGTGACACAGGCCTTTATGGCGCTTGCCGGCCTGGCCACTATGCTTGTGACGGTGATGATCAAGAGTTCTGTGCCGCCGACCTCACGCCCGCGGCGGAAGATGACCCCCTGGTGCCAGGCGACAGCAACTGCGATGGGGTCGAGGGCGTGATGGAGGACGCGATCTTCATGCATCCTGCTGGCAACGACTTTGGGCCTGGTATTTGGAATGCCCCAGTGCAAAGCCTCGATCGGGCATTGGAGCTTGCCCAGCAATTGAGCAAATCCTACATCATCGCCGCGGCCGGCAACTACCAATGGAGCGATGAGCCCAGCCTGGTCAACGGCGTCTCGATTTATGGTGGCTATTTAATGGGTTGCCCGGATGGGCAGTTGTGGTGTCGGACGGATAGCAGTCGCAGCGTTTTTCGCACGACCGGGAACAGGGCCTTGCTGGCCACAAACATCACCTCCGCGACCCGGGTGGAACGGGTGGACTTCGTGGCCTTGAACAATTCGGTGAGCGTTGGCGAGTCGAGCTATGGCATCAAGGCTTCGGGCTGTAGTGAGAATTTGCATTTTTTCGACTGCGGCTTTACCGCGGGCAGGGCGGGTTCCGGCAGCGATGGTTCCGGTTATGCCACTGACAGTGCGGCTCAGGTCGGAGGAAATGGATTTTGGGGTGGGCAGGGTTGCGAGGATTCTGGAGCGGGTTGCACAAATTGCACTCAACCCAAAGGCGGCAATGGAGGTCAACCGGCGGCTTGTGCCCCAAGGGCGGGTGGAAGTGGTGGTCGGGGCGGTCACGCCAATCACGCCGGAGGGCAGGGCTTTGAGAGCGAGGATGGTCTCAAGGCCGATGGTCAGAGCATTTCGGCTTCAGGCAGACCCGGAACCCAGGCCCATTTGGGCATGGCTCGACCGGCCTCGGGCAGTCGCGGGGCGGTGGGCTCCGTCGGCCCCGAAGGGGACGATGGTGACGCCGGGCTTCCCGTTTTTGCATTCGGTGGTTTTCAAAGGGGCTCCGGTGCCGCGGGCCTCGCCGGCGAAGGCGGTGGCGGTGGCTCCGGCGGGGGCGGTGGTGGCGGTGGTGAGGACGCTTGTGATTCCTACGGTTCCGGCGGGGGCGGTGGCGGCGCGGGTGGTTGTGGCGGGAGTCGAGGTTTGGGAGGCGGCGGTGGCGGTTCGTCTTTCGGGGCTTACTTGTGGGACAACGACGCGATTTTTGAAAATTGCGTGTTTACTGCCGCAAACGCCGGCCAGGGTGGAAACGGCGGTCGTGCTCAGGGCGGCGGCGCTGGGGGCTTGGGCGGGAGCCCGAACCTTGTGATTCAAAACTATTGCACAATCTTTGCGCCTGCTTTTGGGTGGGATAGTTCGGATTGCGAATACTATGGTGCCCCGTACGGTGGCCCCAACGATCAAGACGATGGTTCCATGGGGGCCATCGGTGGCCTGGGTGGCTGCGGTGGCGCGGGCGGTCATGGGGGCGGCGGGGCCGGTGGTTCAAGCATCGGGGTTTTGCTCGGGGGCGGTTCCTTGAGCGGGGTCTTGAGTTCTTCGAGCTATGATCTGGGTAGTGCTGGAACGGGCGGAACCTCACCGGGTGATTCAGGATCGGCCGGAGAATCGGTGAATTTGAAGGAGCTGCAATGATGGCTCGATCAGGAAAAGAAAGAAGACAAGACATGAAAAACCGGACTTGGATGATCTTTGGACTCGGTTTGTT
>JAUVAM010000391.1 GCA_030591745.1 Deltaproteobacteria bacterium | reverse complement strand
TGCTCCATTCGAGCTTTTGGGTCGCAACCGAGATCACCTGGCCACAAAACTCATGACCCCCGTTGGTCCTCAAGGCGAAGAGTTCTTCGGAGACCTTGTCCAAATCCGTGGTCAAGGACTGGATGATGCGGATGTAGCCCTCGGACGCGGGCAGGCTGTCTTTGCCGTACTCCATCAGCGCCACTTCGATCAGCGGCCGGGAGCCTGCCTTTTTCGAAGCGATGAACTCATTGACGATCTTCCAAAGCTGGGTCTTGGCCTGATCGATGAGTCCGTCCATCGAGGAACTGGTGTCGAGCAACACGGCGATCTGCACCTTCGGCCTGGCTGCCTGGGCCAAGGCCGGCACGATCAGACTGATTGCGACGAGGGAAACAAGCAGGATCTTTGATAATTTCATTGGCTTACCTCCTTATGGGCGTATGGGCCTAATGACGCACCATGGGACAAAAAGGTCTTCATTCGGTCTGTTCGAATCGCATAATGATCCTTGCCCGAGACGCCTGCAAGATCTTGAAATCGGCTTTGCCTGCTGCCTCCCCCAATAGCGTTTGGATTTCCAAGGGATCCAATTTGCAGCGAAGCATGAATTTGGCATTCGTTCTGCTTATATGTTGAAGCTTGACCTGGGAACATGAACGCTTGAAGGCCTTGGCCATCTTGGTTTCCATGCCCTTGGGCTGGTTGCGCAAGAGCACTTGAATCCGGTGACCCAGCTTCTGCTGCTCATCGTCGAATTTTTTGATGGCGACCAAGGACTTTCCAATGGCGTCGGCCACAGCTGCCTGTGCCTTGGGACCTTCCCCCAACACCATCGCCAGTCGTCTGGTCGTGCTTGACTCGATGATCTGCACCTGAAAGCGGCATGAACCACCTTCACAACTCACGGGCCCCAGCCGCAGTTCCAAATCCGCGCCCGACAGGCTGCCGGGCACTCCACCCGGGCCGCCTTCACTCCCCTCTATGGTGGCAAGCATGGCTGCCAAGTTCTGAGCGCTGTCCAGATACTCCCAGTGAGGCTTCCCTCTCTTCATCAGGCTCGCCTGCACCATGTTCTGTACCATCAGAGCAGACAGCTTGCTGGGCGCTTTCTTGTCAGCTGCGTGGACGACGATGGACAAGGGGCTTTGGGCCATGGCGATCCCCGTCCAAGCCAAACTCAGTCCCAGACAAAGAGACAATATGATCGACACCTGCTTCATCTTATCCTCCCCCTCCTACTCACAAAGGCGTGTGACTGGATTGCAAAGTTGCCCAGGATGCTCGTCTTCGGACCAGACGCAACGGTTGGTGGTGCAAGACGGGCTGTGTTGCAGGCAGGTCTCGCCCTGTTGTTCGCAATGGCTCAGACCGCATTCGCCCACCGCTGTACAGGAGAATTCATAAGGGGGATGGGGGCAGTCTTCCGGGCAGGTGCAGAAATTCTCGCCCATGTGATATTGGCAGTTGCCGTCTCCGCAAGGAGCGCAGATCAAAGCCCAGCAACTGTCGAAACAAACGACCCCATCCACGCCCCCCATGCCTTCGCCCATGGGTTGACGGGAGGGCAAGGATCTCAAGCCCGGACAGCACATACCCAAATAGGGGTAATAGCTCTGACCCGCGCCCACGCAGGGCTCGATCATGCAACACAAGGGATCTGGGTCGGCACAACCATGGCTCTCTTCGGCCACCTGCCCCTCGTAGCAATACTCGGCATCGCCCACACATTCCCCACCCATTTGGGCACAGAGGGTGTCGCCGGCGCACAAAAGCGCCGGCTCCGCCTCGCATGCCCAAAGACCGGCGACACAGGTACACCAGGGCACGGTGCCCCCACCCATGCACGACCAGCTCAGGATCTGTCCTTCCATACAGCCGGCGTCACAATCTTCGGGACAAGAACCAGCACCTTGTTCGAGGTCGTCACAACGACCATCTCCGCATTCACCCGCGCAGACACAAGCTTCCGCGGCCAAATCGCAGCGGGCCGTGGGCGTCTCTGGCGTGCCGCTGCAATCTAAGGCCTTGCAATGCTCATCCTCGGCGCAGACCACGCAAAGGCCCCACACACAATATTCCGTACCGCATTCGCCCTCGCTGCAGCGGCAGCGACAAAGCCCAAGATTCAAATCGCAGAAAGGATTCTCGCAACCCATCCCCACGCCCTGGCATTCGCTATACGTGGTGCAGAGCACACCGCCGGCATCGCCCCCGGCGTCTTGACCCGCGTCTTGACCCGCATCCTGGCCTGCGTCTGTCGTACTTGAACTTCCGCCACAAGCCGCCAAGAACAAACAAATCAAAAACAACATGCAAGCGCGCGTACCGGCAGCCATGCTCGACTCACTTTCAGCTGGTTGATCAATAAATCGATGATAAGGGCACGACGCGTGTTTGGCAAACGTGAATCGTCAAGCGCTAGTTTCAATCCATGAGGCATTCCCCAGGCATAAGCACCGCGCCCTCACCTTCTTCAATGCAGGTGGTCTCCGACAAGCCGTCGGCGCAAGCCTCGAAGAATCTAATCGCTGGCAGGGACTCCTCCGGCCTGTCGCAAAGGCCTACCCAGTAATCCTCGCAAGCCACCAGGTCGTCGTACATCACGGGCACTCCACCCCAAAAAGAAATACAACAGGCGTCACCTTCCGTGCAGTCACAGGCCATTTCGCACAACTTGCCCATGGAGGAATTGCAAAGGCCACCCGCCGAGTCCCCACAGGCGGCCACACCAGCCGACATCGCGAACAGCAAAAGCATCATCGTGGTTCTCATTGGCATTCTCATTGGAACCCTCCTTTATGAATGCTACCGTCCAAACGATGGAAGCATCAAGGCAAAGAGAAGGCCCCCATATATGCATCCTGGTCCTTTGCCTCACAGCCAGCCTGATGACCGGCTGCTGGCATGTCTACTCCGGATCACGCGAAGCGGGTTGCCGGGAAGGCATCACCTATCTTGAGGCCAGCTACATGGCGGCCCAGGGCAGGGCTCGTTTGGACTCAGAACACGAATCGACATGCGACAGCGCCCATTCATTGATTGGCTTTGCGCCTTGTGACTCGCACGCCCATCCCGTGGTCATCTACGTCCCGGGCACCGTTCAGCCTCATGATCACGCCTTCATCCTGCAGGTGCTTGAAGCTTTGGCCCACCAAGGCTACGCAGCCTTCAGTCTCGACTACGCCAACCTCTGGCCTGGACAAGACTGCGCCCGATACCGAGCCCGAGCCCGATGTATGTTCGATCCCAAGTCCGAAGGCAGCGCATTGTCGACCCTCTGCGCCCTGCCCCAAACTGACTGCGATCGGGGCCTGGCCGTGCTCGGCCACAGCCAGGGGGGCTTGATCGCCATCCTGGCGGCGGACTTCGCGCCGCAAGTCCGATGGGTGCACGCCATGGGCGTCACAGCCAACCCACCCGCCAACCTCAAAGACTTAAACTGCGTCCTGCCCAAAACCCGCCGCCTGCCGGCCGAGCAATTGCTGGTGGCCTGCGGAGATTGCGACGTCTTCTTTGATGGCACCCGCCTCAATTCCTGCGCGGCCCGTTCACCCGGGGTCAGCCGGGGCCTGGAAAACCTGACCGGCATGCGTTGCGCTTCCCAACAGGGCTGCGTCGGCCACAACGACACAGGTGCCCGATTCGGCTGGATCAAAATCCCCGGTTCCAAACTGCGAGACAAAGAGGCGGACCACTGTTACATGTTCCACCAGGGCTGCTTCGGCCCACCCGACAAAGCCTGGATGACCGATCCCACCCTGCCCTGGGCCCTGCCCGCCCTGCTCGAAGACCTCAAGCGTACTTTCCCGCCAAAAAAATCTATCCCTCAGCAATAAGTCATGGGTGGCAGAGAAGCTTCGTTCTCAATTTTTTGCTCAACAGGAAGGCTCAGGCCAGATGCCCTTGATCTTCAACATGGCCACGATGTGTTCGGCGATCTGCTCATTGCCGAAGGCGGCGCTGTTGTATGTGAGCTGGAAGGCCGAGCGGCCCGGATGCGTCGACTCGTATAGTCGGCGCAGGTAGTCACGAGCGGCGTCTCGGGTCCGGACCAGGACCGCGGCGCTGTTCCGATCGATACCCTGGCGGGTGGCCACTCGCTCGATGCGCCAATCTTCCGGGGCCTCCAGGCGCACAGACAAGCCGTTGGGAAGATCCTGGGTGGCTCCTGCCCCGCCTTGACCGATGAGGATGGCCCGCCCCCCGTGTGCGATCCGCCGAATGAGCAGGGCCACATGTCTGCGGACTTCAAATCCGGGCATGCTTCGCTCGGAAGAAAAACTTCGCAGCAGACTGGTCATCATGCTGGGCTTGCTGCGCCGCTCTTCTTCCAGTATCTCGACCCGGATCTCGGTCTCCTCTGAGAGCATCTTCAGAATGCCCCGATTGTAGATCATCCAGGGCAAGTCGGCTTCGGCCTGCCGATCCAGGATTTTCACCAACTCGAGGGCCAATTCATACCCCGCACAGCCATACTGCCGCGACAAGGTCAGATAAGGACCACTTTGGATATGATGAAGTTGGTGATCGGATTCCCGCCGATGATGCAATTCAGTAAAATACTGCCCGAGTGTCTTTCTCGTCATGCTTCCCCCATTTCCTTAATCCTACATCAAGGACAGACAAACTCCAGCACGAAATCCCCCGTCACATCGTAGTCGTATGTCGTGGCCTCGATGGTCCATGTGCCCCCCACCAGAATCGAGCCCGCCAGATAAGAATTCGTATCAAACAAACCCGCGTCAT
>JAUVAM010000469.1 GCA_030591745.1 Deltaproteobacteria bacterium | reverse complement strand
GGCAGGGCAATCAGCATTTGATCGTTTTCTTCGTCATGCTGACTGCTTTAACCCTCCTCGCTTCTTTCTTGAGCTACCGACGCAAAGAGCCTGGCGATGCTTTCCCTATGGTTTTGCCCGCCTTGGCTGCTCTCTTTTTTGCCCTCAGCACCCGGCGCATGCTTTTTTTGACGTATATCCCCATCCACCTGGTGCTTCGGGAGGCGCATGCCTGGTTTTTGTTCAGGCGCGACACCTGGCAGGGCTTATTGAAGCGTCGCTGGTTAATGCCCCTGCTGGCCGGTCTGGTGGTGATCTCAGGTTTGGCATGGTCGTTTGATCGGCGGCCCGGACCCTTGGATCCTGGACCCTTCGCTCCGGGATGGGTGGCCGAAAAGGGCGTGGCCTTTCTGCAGGAGACCCAACTTCAGGGGCATATGGTCAACATCGACTATTGGGGTGGTTTCTTGGCCTACTATCTGCACCCGGAATACAAGACATTCATCGACGGGCGTTGGTTGATGGTTGGGCGTCAGGCCTTCAAAGATATGATTGCCATGATGACGCACGAGCCAAATATGGGGTCTCTGGCCGACAGGTATGGCATCGATTTCATTGTCCAGCCCGTCGAGGTCTGGTCCAAGGTTCTCCCGCCAGATTCAAAACGTTGGGTACTGGCCTACCAGGATGAAATGACCGTCATTGCGCTACGTCGTGGCGATCGCTTCGACGAAAACGCTCGTCGCGTTTGTGCGTACTATGCAAGGCATCCCGAACAATCTCTGCATGCACGTTGGCCAGATCCGACCCATCCAGTCTGCCAAGAGAGGCCCTGTCTTCGAATTCCCTCCCTGAGCGAGTGCCCTCCTTGAGAGAGCAAGCGCCTCGGAGATCGTCACGCGGGGCTTTTTAGGAGCGCGAAGCAATGCATGAAACTCAGTTCAAAATTCGCTCAACCCAAGTGGACTCCTTTGGTCATTTGAACAACGCCGCCTATTTGGAGATCTATGAGTGGGCGCGCTGGGAATGGGCCGAGGATTTCGGCATGGGGCTTGAGGCTCAGGCAAAGGAAAAACGCATCGGTCCGGCTGTTTTGCATGTGGATTTGTCCTTTTTCAAAGAGCTCGTCATGCATGAGACCATTACCGTTCGGACTTGGGTCGACGGCAACGAAGGCCTGAAGGGCTTTGTCTGCCAGGAGATGATTAAGGCCGATGGCGCGGTGGCCAGCCACATGCGCATGACCTTCGTTATGTTTCATTTGGATAAGCGCCGGGTAGTGTCCATGCCCGAGGCCATGTTGGCCAATGGTGATGCCGATGCGGACTATGCGGCCATGCGCCGCGCTAAGCCCCGGTCCGTCAAAGCCGCCAGTCCCTGTCAGAAAGAATGACTATTTTTTTAGCGTGACCAGGGTGGCCCCCCAGGACCCCCCGGCACCATCCGCCAATTTGTAGCTTTCGACTTCGGACAAGCGGCCCAAGATGGCGTGCACCGATCGCCTGAGTGCGCCCGTGCCCTTTCCATGCACCACCCGCACCTGCAGGATGCCTTTTTCGCGGCATGCCTGCAGGTAGTCGGGCAGCAATCCCTTGAGTTCACGTGGGTGGAAAGTATGCAAATCAAGGGTGCCGTCGATGGGTATTTCAACGGTTTCGATGTCACCATCGATGTCGTTTTGCTTGCCGTCTTTCAGGTCGCCGTTCATGTCGTCCAAAACCAGCCCTCCCGGGGTAATAGAAGACAGTTCTTGTCGTGTTACGATATTCCTTGCATTCGCCGAGTCGGCGGATATATCTGCCAGGATAGCACAATCCGATTCCGCAAAATGATGGAGGTACAGCATGTCGGACATTCGACCCTTTCCCGGACTTCGCCCTCGACCAGATGTGGCGGCCCAGGTGGCCAGCCCGCCATACGACGTATTGAACTCAACCGAAGCGCGGCAGATGGCGGCCGAGAACCCCCTGAGCTTTTTGCATGTGGTCAAGGCCGAGATCGATTTGCCGGAAGACGCCGATTTGCACGGCGAAGCGGTTTACACCAAGAGCGCTGAGAATCTGCGCAAGCTCATCGATGAGGGTGTGTTGATTCAAGACAGCAAACCCTGTTTTTACGTCTACCGGCTGAAGATGGGCGAGCATGTGCAGCATGGCCTGGTGGTGGGCGCAAGCGTAGACGAATACGAGAAGGGGCTCATCAAAAAGCACGAGTTCACCCGCCGGGCCAAAGAAGATGATCGGGCCCGACACGTGGAGGTCTTGCAGGCCAACGCCGGGCCCGTGCTTTTCACCTACAAGGCCAGTGATCGGGTGCGAGACCTGGTGGCCGGGATTTGCCGGGCCGGCGATGCGACCTATGACTTCGAGGCTGCCGACGGCGTAATGCACAGCCTTTGGGTGGTGGACGAGACCGAGACCCTCGCTGAAATCCAGAAGGCCTTTGCCGAGGTGGAGGCTCTCTATGTGGCCGACGGCCATCACCGCACGGCCTCGGCCTTTCGGGTGCGCAACATCATGCGTGACAAGAACCCAAAACACACGGGCGACGAGGCCTACAATCATTTCCTGGCGGTTGTTTTTCCCGACGACGAGCTGCAGATCATGGGCTACAACCGCGTGGTCAAGGATCTGAACGGCTTGGACAAACAAGCATTCCTGGATCGGGTGGGCGAGAAGTTCGACCTGCGTGAGGATGCTTCGGCGGAGCCAGTCGGCGCAGGCCATTTTGCTATGTTTTTGGATGGAAGCTGGTACGAATTGGTGGCCAAGGAAGGGAGTTTCCCGGCCGGCGATCCGGTGCGGTCTTTGGACGCGGCCATCCTGCAAGAAAACTTGCTGGCGCCGGTCTTGGGCGTGGCCGACCCCCGTTCGGACGAGCGCATCGATTTCGTGGGCGGCATCCGTGGTGCCAAGGAACTGGAGAAGCGTTGCCGCGAGGACATGCAGGTTGCTTTTGCGCTCTACCCGGTCAGCGTGGCCCAGCTCATGGCCATCGCCGACGCAGACGCGGTCATGCCGCCCAAGTCCACCTGGTTTGAGCCCAAGCTGCGTTCCGGCTTGGTCGTGCGTAAGCTTAGTGACTGAAAATTTCAATAATTGGAAAAGGAGTTAGACCATGTTGATCCTGATTTCAGACGCATTTGATGCAAGCCTGGCCGAGAAGCTCAAGCGCTTCGGCGAGGTCACGACGGACAAAGATCGCCAGGCCGAGGCCGAGGTGATTTTGATTCGCTCCAAAACCAAGGCCACCAAAGAGTATATCGACGCCGCGCCCAAGCTGAAGCTCATCATTCGGGGCGGTGTGGGCACCGACAACATCGACAAGGTCCACGCCAAGGAAAAAGGCATCGTGGTGCACAACACGCCCAAGGCCTCCTCCATCGCCGTCGGCGAATTGGCCTTCGCCTTGATGCTGGCCGTGCCGAATCGGCTCATCGAGGGCCACAACAGCATGAAGGAAGGCAAGTGGATCAAGAAAGAGCTCAAGCGAACCGAGCTCTATGGCAAGAAGCTCTGCCTGGTGGGCGTCGGCAACATCGCCACCGAGGTGGCCATTCGCGCCAAGGCCTTCGGCATGGAGCTTACGGCCTACCGTCAGTCGGACAAGCCCTACGAGCACGCGCCGGTGAAAAAGGATCTAAAAGAAGCAGTCGCCGGCTGCCAGTATGTGTCTTTGCATCTGCCCAAGACCGAAGCCACGACCAACCTCATCAACAAAGAAGTCATCGACGCCATGGCCGACGGTGCCGTGTTGGTCAACTCGGGCCGCGGAGCCACCGTGGATGCCGATGCCGTGGTCGCCGCCCTGGAAAGCGGCAAGCTGGGTGCTTATGCCACCGACGTCTGGCCCAGCGATCCGCCCAAAGACGACTACCCCATTCTCAAGGCCCCGAACGTGGTGATGCTGCCCCACCTGGGTGCCTCTTCAAAAGAGAACCTGCTTCGCATTGGCGAAGAAGTGGTTCAAATCATCGACGGTTTCTTGAAGGGAGACAAGTGATGAGCCGAATTTTCAATTTTGCAGCCGGTCCCTCCAATATGCCCCTGAGCGTGCTGGAAAAGGCCCAGGCCGACTTTGTGGATTACAAGGGCGCGGGCATGAGCCTGGTGGAGATGAGTCACCGGGGCAACACAGTCGAAATATGTGAAAAAAGTTTTTAAGCATAAAGAAAAAGTAGTTACGATGGAAGAGCT
>JAUVAM010000186.1 GCA_030591745.1 Deltaproteobacteria bacterium | reverse complement strand
CATGAGCCTAAACCCAGTCCAATTCGGCACGGAAGTCATCGACCAATTCGGCCGTTACCTGATGACCACCTTCCCCATCGCCGACCCCCAAATGGAATCCCAAGTAAAATCCCACCTCCGCCACGACATCGGCGGAGAACGCCTGATCGCCAAGGGCCCCTACGTTTACCTAAACCGCCCCTTCGCCCAAGGCCCCTCCATCGCAACTCTCTGCGCCGAACCCAAGCTCCACTTACACTCATCCCTACGATCCATCTTCGCCTTCGACAGCATCCACAAACACCAAGAACTCACCCTACGCCACGTAAAATCCGGCAAGCACACCGTAGTGGCCACGGGCACGGGCTCCGGCAAGACCGAGGCCTTCCTGATGCCCTTGGTCGATCACGCCCTACACCTGCGGGACGAGAAGGCCCCCGACGGCATCACGGCCATTTTGGTCTACCCCATGAACGCACTTGCCGACGATCAACTCCGCCGCCTCCGCCCTCTGCTTGCCGGCACCGGTATTACCTTTGGTCGTTACACGGGCGTCACCCCGAAAGATGGAAGTCCCGGCAACGGGCAGCTTACCCAACAGCGAGCCTATACGCCCAAAGAGCTCGAGCTGCTCGCCCAAGGCAAGGAAGATCAGGTGCCCATTCCCTTCGAGGAATGCTACAGCCGACAAGACATCCGCGACCGCCGGCCTCGCTTGCTTTTGACCAACTACAGCCAACTGGAATACCTGCTTCTCCGCGACCGAGATCTGGACATGTTCCGCGAGGCCCCCTTGCGGTTTTTGGTCCTCGACGAAGTCCATACTTACACGGGCGCCTTAGGCTCCGAGGTCTCTTGCTTGCTTCGCCGCATTCGCCACGTGGCGCGCAAGGGCGCGGACGAGGTCATCTGCATCGGCACCTCGGCCACGGTCCAAGAAAGCCAGGGGCGCATTGATGCCCATGACGCCACCCGCAAATTCGCCTCTCGCTTGTTTGGCGTGAATGCTGATCACGTGGAGCTTGTGACCGAGCATTATCGCCGGCAGGAAGTCCCGCGGGAAAAGCTCTTTACGCCCGGGCAGCCTGAAGACAGCCGAGGCCTGCTTGCGTCCATCTTGGACAAAACACGGCAACTGCAACTTCGCGACGAGGTTTCGGATTTGCCGGATGAGGTACTTGGTCTTTGCGAGCAACTCTGCGGACGGGAGGCACCCGAGGCCGCGGACAATATGGCTCGGGCTTATCGCTTGCTTGCGGGTAGTGGCGTGCTCTGGCTGCTTATTGATTTGTTTAAATCGCCCAACCTCTTGGCCCAGGCGCTCCCCAGATTGCGGGCCTTGGATGCCAAGCGCGACGATGACGAGGCCTGCATTGCGGAGCTTCTGGCGTATTTGACCTTGGGCGCTTTGGTGCAGCAGGAAGGCGAGCCCTTGCTGCGGCCCAAGTTGCATTATTTTGTTCAGGGATATCAGGGACTGGGCTGTGTTTTGGACGCCGCGGGCAAGCCCGAGGTCAAGTTCGACCTGGAGGCCGGACAGGCCGAGGACGGGGCGCGGATCTTCCCGCTTTGGCTTTGTCGCTCTTGCGGTCAGCATTACTACAAGATGATGGCCTCCCAGCCGGTGAGCCAGGACGGGGTGGGGGTCACCTTGACCCAGAACCCCGACCGACACGCCCAATTCGACCCGGAGGACCGGGTGGTTTACGTCACCGAGAAACTCATCGGCGGCACGGAAGAAGGCGAGGTGGAAACTCGCTGCGTGCAGGCTTATCTCTGTCGTCACTGCGGCAGCTTGCACGATAAGAAGACGGAGGCCTGCCGCAACGGCAAATGCGGGAAGAAAGAGGCGCCCTTGCCGGTGCTTGCGCATTTCGAAGACATGAAGAAATGCCAGGCTTGTGGGACAAGCGCCAAGGGCTATGAAGAGATCGTCACCCCGGTGCGATCTTCCGAAGTGGCGGACGTGAACATCCTGGCCCAGACCATGTTGTCCGCCATGCGCGAAAAGCCCTTGCAAAAATTGCTGATTTTCGCGGACAGCCGGCAAGACGCGGCCTTTCAGGCCGGCTGGATGGACGAACGATCGAGACGCTTTCGGTTGCGGCATGTGCTTTACGAAACCCTGGAAAAAGAACCCGAGCGCATTTGGAGCCTGGAGCGCCTTTGCGACCACATGCTGGAACGATCCATCGAGCTGCAAATCCTGAAACAAGGGGCCTTTGACGACGAGGCCAGCCTCAAGCGCATCATGTGGTTCTTGCTTGAGGAGTTCGCGTCCACCGGCCAGCGTCGCGCGAGCCTGGAAACCTTGGCCTTGGCCGAAGTGTTGACCGAGGGCGTGGGGGTGAAGGATTGGCCTAAGTTCTATGCGAGATGGGCCGAGGCTTTTAAGGTCGAGCCCGCGGCGCTCGCCCGGCTGGTGCGACTTGTGGTCGATTATTACCGGCGGCGGGGCTTGTTGAACCATGAGTTGCTGCAACGCCGCTGGGATGCCAAGGATCCCGAGGTGCGCAAAGGTCTGGTGCATACCTATGAGCAATACCGGCCCCAGGCCCTGGTTATTGAAGGCGCGTCCAAGTCCTCTTATTGCAAATCCTGGATGGCCAAAAGAGGACGAACGGCGGCACAGGAGATTTTGGCCAAGGGCCTGCCGGAGGGACGCAAGATAGAGGCGAGCAGGCGCAATGAGTTCTTAGACGAGCTCTGGTCTCAGCTTGTCAATCACGAGGACAAGCCCTTGTTGCGGCCTGCGGAACTGGTGATCAGAAGCCATGGCAAGTTGCAGCCCATTCGTCATTTGCCCGGCAACCTCTACCAGTTTGACTGGGAGAGAATGGGCGTTCGCCTGACCGCCAAGCGCTGGCTTTGCCCGTCTTGTCGCAAGGCGCAGTCCGTGCCGCCGCCCAGTGGCGCCTGCCCGGAATACGACTGCAAAGGCACCTTGAAAGAAGTGGGTCGAGAAGAAGAACACTTTGATGTCTACCAGTACACAAAGAGCCGCTTTGTGCCCATGAAGGTCTGGGAGCATTCGGCCCAGGTGCCCAAGAAAGAACGACAGGAGCTCGAGCGAGAGTTCAAGCGGGAAGAAGGCGGCAAGTACAACTGCCTGGTGGCCACGCCGACTTTGGAATTGGGTGTGGACATCGGCAAGTTGGAGATGGTGCTCATGCGCAACGTGCCGCCCACGCCGGCCAACTACGCCCAGCGCTCGGGAAGGGCCGGAAGACGCCATCGCATCGCGGCGGTGTTTACCCATTGTCGCGCAAGCGCTCACGGTCGCTATTTCTTTCAAGATCCCCGCAGCATGATAGCCGGCGAGATCCGAGTGCCCAGCTTTTCCTTGCGCAACGAGCCCATGCTGAAAAAACACGTTCATTCCACGATCCTGACTTACTTGCGAGAACAGGCAGACGAGGCCGCGACCGAGATACTGAACGAGTCTTTTCCCCCCTTCGTGCGCAGCTTTTTTGCCGAGCAATTTACAGAAAACGGGCAAACCCGCACTCGCTATCTGAAAGAAGCCCCCGCTCTTGTGTCCTTGGGCGATCTCGTAAAGACCCACCGAGAGGCCTTGCTCGAGACATTGCAATCCGTGTTCCAGGGCACTTGGCCGCAAGAAGACAAGCAGGCGGTGGATACGGAGATCCTGGCCGCGCTCATCGACGATTTTCAGCCTGGATTGCGGCGACATGTGCTGCGTCTTTTCAAGCGGGTGAATAGCTATCGAAAGGAACTCAGGGACTTGGCCACGGAAGAAAGCAGCGGGCTGGAACTGACCGAAGAGCAAAGAAATCGTCGCTTCCAACTTCAGCATGCCCTCAAGGAGCTTCAAAACAACGAGCGCTTGGAGAATTACTCATTGAGCTACTTGGCCAACGACGGCTTTTTGCCGGGCTACGCCCTGGCTCGAGACAGCGTGACCGCTCAATGCTTGCATCCCTATTTGGAGATCACCCGACCCGCGCCAGTGGCTTTGCGAGAACTGACCTCGGCCAACTTCGTTTACGCCAACAAGCAGGTCATGCGGGTGACCAAGTTGCACCTGGGATCTTCGGCGGGTGATGAGGATGCCGGCCATGCGGCCATGCAACAGACCTTGGCCCACGACCCAGAGCACAATCGCATTTACGCTCAAAAGGACCAAAAGACCGAGGGCGGGGGTACACAAGTCCACCAGGTCTTTACTTCTTTTGAGTTGGCTGATGTGGAGATGGCCCGGCGCGAAGACATCAACGACAGGGAAAAGGGTCGTCGTCGGGTGGGTTTTAAGGTTTTGTCCTTGGACATGGGCAGCCACGGTGGTGGGCGCTGGGGCAAGGTCGCCAATGTGGAGGCGAAGTTCTTAGAGCAGCACCACATTCGTTTGGTCAATCTCGGTGTGGGCAAAAGAAAAGACGAGCTTTTGTTGTTCCCGCTTTGCAAGGCCTGCGGGGCCACCCGTTCGCCCTTTGCCACAGATGGGGAAATCCAGCGATTCACCGAAACGCACCAAAAGTTCCATGGCGTGGACCGGGTGGAAAAAGTGGCCCTACATGTGGACTTGGTTTCCGACACTTTGGAGCTTGGCCCCTTCAAGGAATACGCACCCGCTGCCAATCTTTTCGAGTCCATTCGCATCGGCGCAAGGTACGTCTTGGACATGGGCGCAAACGAGATCGACGGCGAGGTCATCTGCGACGAGCACGGTGATCATCACGCCTTGCTCTACGACCCCATGCCGGGAGGCTCCGGCTTCTTGCCCCAAATCATCGAATATTGGGACGCCGTCTGCGAGGCCGCCCAAAAGGCCCTGGAAAACTGCGCCTCCAAATGCGACAAGGCCTGCTATTCCTGCATGAAGCATTTCCGCAATCAGCAAGATCACGCGGTCTTGGATCGCCACCTGGCCCAAAACATGCTGAGCCCCCTAATCCAGCCCTTGGATTTGAAGCACGACATTCCATCCGTCGCGACAGCCATCAAAGCCGAAATCGAAAAAACCGACAGCGACGCCGAAATCACCTTCGCCGATGTCTGCAAAGCCCACAGCTTCCCCATCCCGCCAACAGGCCAATACAAAGTAAGCTTCGACAGCGGCTCTTACACCGAAGCCGACTGGGCCTACCCAGACGCAAAGCTCCTCATCTTCATCGACGGCATGGGCAAACATCTCCACGGCGATCCCCAGAAGGCAAAATCCGATGCCCTGAAACGAGCCAAGGCCGAACTTTTGGGCTACAAAGTCGTGGCCATCACCGCCGAGGCCTTGAAGGACGAAGTCAGCATGAGTGTGCACTTCCAGGTGATTCAGATGCACCTTGAAAAATAGACCCACAGCGGACGGATTTCGTCGTCGCCGCAGTGTCATAGGCACTTGATAGACTTGGGACGACCATTCAGGGGAGGAAAGCAAGCCATGTTGTACCCAAAGCCGCCATCACAAGAGCCTATTACCCATGCAAAAATCCAGCAAATGCTCTCCTGGGCTCCGAGGCGATTCCGACTCGCGGATATTGATCCCGTACTCAAGCCACCAGACAGTCACGCCACCGACTGGAACTTGGTTTTCCCATTTCGCGAAACATTCGTACCCGCATTCGAATCGGCTTGCAGCGTCGAGCACTTGAATTTCATGTCGAAAGGACAACAGACTTTCTGTTACACCTTCCTGAAAAATGTAAGTCAGGAAAAGATCCAAGAGCTGCAAACCTGGCTCTCTACAATCCACCAAGTTGTCGCCATCAGGGATTGCCTGGCCCTCTCCTTTGCCCTCGACTATGATCGAAGGCAGGGCAATCCGAATATGCCACGGACAGAAATCGGGACACTTCGCTCTCAAGCCAAGCCATACGACGCGCATGCAACTGCCGAACATATCGTCGCGGCTAAGGAACTCGGACGTCGCTGCCTGAATTTTCTAGGCGCAGTTGGATCCTACAATTCCGCCACTGCCGTAGTCTCGGTCCCTTCTTCTGATCCTACTCAAGGCTTTTCGGTGCCTACCGAGGTGGCACAAGTGATTGCCGAGGGCTCAGAGCTTCAGAATCTCAGCACCCTAGTCCGGACAACAAGGCCAAGACCCGGATTGAAGAACCTCCCTGTTTCAGAAAAGCTGAAGACGATTCAAGAAACGATTGCCGTACATGGCGACTTGCGAGGCAAGAACATCCTTCTGGTCGACGATCTGTATCAATCCGGCGTGACCATGAATTGCGTCGCCATGAAGTTGATTGAGGCCGGGGCCATGGCAGTGTATGGTCTTGCCTGTGAGAAGACATGTCGCAATGATGCGAATGTACCCGAGGAAACCCAATGACGCTCGGGCAACATGACATCGCACTGCTGTCGCTGCTCGCGACGCCTGGAGTTGGAAACGTTCGCGCTTCCAGGATCCTGGCGTGGTGCACTTCGAAGGGAAAGGACGTTGCTGGCTTTGTTGCCGACCCCGTACCCGTCAAAGGGGTGCTGTCCGAAGACATGGCCACGTGGCTTCGCTCCAACAAGCCCGCCATTCAGAAAACAGCTCAAGAATTATCAGAGGCAAAGATCACGCTGGTGCCAAAGGGAAGCGAGAACTACCCAGCGCGTTTGATGAGCCTTCTCGGCGACAAAGCCCCGCTGCTCCTTTTCGCAAAGGGAAAACTCGCAAATCTTGATTCCATTGGGGTCGGTTTTTGCGGTTCCCGCAAGGCCAGCGACAAGGGTCTTGCCACTGCAGCCGATTGCGCGGATCAGCTTGCCCAATCCGGTATTGATGTTGTATCTGGCTTTGCCGCCGGTGTTGACTTCCAAGCCCACTATGCATCACTCAAGGCAGGCGGCACAACGACGGTCGTCCTGGCCGAAGGGATTTTGAACTTCAAGATACGTCGAGCTCTTGAGCCCGTCTGGGACTGGAAGAATGCTCTGGTCTTGTCCGAATTCCATCCCAATGCGGGCTGGAGCATCGGCAATGCCATGCAACGAAATTGGTCGATTTGTGCTCTTTCCCGAGTGATGATCCTAATCGAGGCCCAATCGAAAGGCGGAAGTGCCGAGGCGGGGAAAGCTTGCATGAAGCTGGGCCTGCCCTTGTTTGCTTCCGAGTACGAAGGAGCCCCCAACTCCGCAAGTGGCAACCGCGATCTTCTGAACCTCGGTGCGGAGCGACTGCTGAAAAGCAAGACGACGGGACGGGCAAACCTAAACCGAGTCTTGCACTTCGCTCGCCACTCGGCGGGTCAAACT
>JAUVAM010000002.1 GCA_030591745.1 Deltaproteobacteria bacterium | reverse complement strand
GAACACAGCGAGCGATCCGATCAGGATGATGCGACCCGAGCCGGCATTTACCTGAAGCTCGCCCAAACCGCCGAGGCACTAGACAAGCCAGAGCGCGCGGGTCAAGCCTATGTCAGGGCATTGGAGCTGGCCCCCGCCGATGGTTCGGTGCTGAGCCAATACGGCTACCACCTGTCGCGACAGGGAGAGTGGAACAAAGCCATTGAGTTGTACCAGAAAGTCTTGAGTTCTCACGCAAAGATCCTTGGGGAAGAGGAGCTGGCAGACTTGCACTGTATGCTCGCCCAGGGCTATGCGCGCCAAGACAATCCGGAGCTGGCTGTCGATGAATATGATCGCGCCCTTCAGATCAACTCAAAGCACCTGCCTGCCCTGAGAGCCTCCATCGAGTTGTCACGACAACTGAGCCGCTGGCCACAAGTGGTCGCCCTGCTGGGCCGCTACCGACAATTGTCCACGACGCCCGAGGCAAGTCAGAAGGTCTCATTGCAGATCGCCGATCTGCTGGCCAATACCTTAGACGATCCCGCCGCCGCCGCTGTGGCCTACCGGGAAGCCCTGGACTCGGAGCCGAACAATACCGACATCCTGGAAAAACTCCGGCGGGTCCTGGTCCACGCCGGACGATTCTCTGAGGCGGTGGATGTATTAAAGCAGTTGGCCCACCTGGCGAGCACAGAGCACCAGAAAGCACGCTACCTCAAGATCGCCGGCGACATCCTGCGCGAGCGCCTGGATGAAGATCGCAAAGCGCTGGACTGTTATTTGGGCGCCCTGGACGCGGCCCCTCTCGAAAAACGCAGTCACGCAGCCGCCATCAAAATCCTGAACCGCTTGCGGGATTGGCCGCGACTGGCCAAACTCTACGAAGAACAGCTGCATCGCCTGCCTCCACCCATCGGAGGGACGAACGATCATCGCGTGACCATCCTGGGTGAATTGGTGGAGTTGTACCGCTATCGCCTGGATGACCGGCCAAAAGCCGTGGCGGCATGCGAACAACTCCTGAAGCTGGTGCCCGGCGACTTGAAAATCCGAGAGGACTTGGCCCGACTATACGAGGCAGGTCAAGAGTTCGACGCCGCCATCCGCACCCATCGGGAGCTCATCGCGGCCAGTCCCTTCTCCATCGACTCCTACCATGCCTTGCTTCGCATCTACGAGAACCGGGGCCAACACGATAGCACTGTGTGCATGGCCGCCACCCTGAGCTTCCTCGACGAGGCGACGGCGGATGAGGCCAGCCTCATCAAAGCCAATCGCCACGCCATGCCCCTGCCAAGCGGCAGGCGCATGACCGAGGAGGCCTACAACCGTCACCTCTTGCACGGCGATGCGGGTGGCCTGTTGGGTGATTTGTTCTCCTTTGCAGCCGATCATGCGCGAAGCGTTTTCCTTGTCGACCCTCGGGAATTCCGGCTGAGGCCACGGGATCAACTGAAGCTCAAGTCCGACAGCAAACTGGCTGGTTACATGCGTCAGGGCCTGGAGTTTCTCGGGCTGCCTACCCCGGAGATATACAGCAAAGGCCTCTCGGTCAAGGGCATCCTGGCGATCAACACCTCCCCGGTGGCCGTGCTGTATTCCGAGGAGGCGGTTCGCCGTGCCAACATCCAGGAACTGCGCTTCATGACCGGCCGGGCCCTGGCGTTTACTCGCCCCGAAAATCTCTTAGCCTCCAGCTTGTCGCCTCGCCAACTGCGCTTGCTCTTGGACGCATTGGTGGATCTGGCCATGCCCGCTCGGCCCCTGGATCCCGGCCCGGAAGTCGGCGCTTTGTCCAAGCGACTGAACAAAGCCATCCCGCGAAACAAACACCATCGCCTGAAGCAGCTGGCAGAGCGCATCATCGAACACCCGGAAGAGCTGAGCATCCGCACCTGGCTCGAGGGTGTTGAGCACACCTGCAACCGGGCGGGCTTTATTCTCTGTGGCGATCTGGAGGCCTCGGTCAAGGTGCTCAAAGGCGCCCGCGTGGTCAGCCCCTCGGGCTCCAACCGATCCTTGATCCGAGAATTGATCTTCTTCTCCATTTCCGACGCGTACTTCGAACTGCGGCGGGTGCTCGACGCGGCGGTTTGAATTGAACCAGCCCGACCCGCGCGTCCTTCCCTGGTGGATCGGCAACGGATTGCTGTGGCTAGCCCTGGCCCTGGTCTACTACCCGGTCCTCTCGGCACCCTTTGTTTGGACCGACCACGCCGAGATCGAACAAGGGGCCTTGGTACCCAAAAACGCCGAGGAGTTCTGGGCCACCTTGTTGCAAGCAAAGGGGCAAGCCAAAACCACGGTGCGAGCCGAGTACATCAACAAGGTCGACGGTTCCAGCCACGCATACCACCGGCCGGTCAAGGCACTCAGCTACGGCCTGGATCACATCACAGGCTCGGGTCATCCATGGAGCTACCACCTCTCAAACCTTGTCTTCCATGGGCTCTGTTGCATGATGATTTTGCTCCTCGTTCGCCGGCTGTGGGGTCGGCAGATGCCTGGCCTGGCCGAAGTGCTGGCCTTGTGGCATGCGCTCAACCCCCTGCACACCGAATCGGTGGCCTGGATAAGCGCTCGCTCGGACAGCCTGATGGCTCTTTTCATCTTGCTTGCCCTTGGCCTACAGCTTGCTGCCCGACGCGCCCGGGGCTGGTCCTGGCCTCTCAGGGTTCTTGGGGGCCTGTGTATCCTGGCGGCTATCGGCACCAAGGAAAGCGGCGTGGTGGCCGTGGGTCTGGCTTGGCTTGTAGCCTTGTGCCTACCGCAGGACCGACCCGCGGATCGAGGCCCACTGAAGCAGTTTGTGCGGGAGGCCGGCTTGCCCTTGTTGGCGGGCGGCCTGGCCTTGGTTTTTCGCTTCAGCGTTGTCGCCGACTTGGACCTGGCCCATCTGGTTGGACGAAGCGGTCCCAACCTGTGGACCGGCCTGGATCTCTTTGGTCGCAATCTTTTGCAAAGCTTCCTGCCCCTCGGCACCGGTATTGCCGATACCCTTCACGTTCGAACAGGGCCGAGTCTCTTCGGGCTCCTGGGCCCTGCAGCCTTCGGGCTGTGGCTGGGACTGGGTTGGCGACTACGTCGAGAGGCCCCCGCGATTGGCTTCGCCGCCCTGGCCTGGCTTGCGACCATCCTGCCTGTTTCTCAGCTCATCTCCCTGATTCACCCCCGAGGCGACCGCTATCTGTATTTACCCGCCTTGTTCAGTCAGGGCTGCCTGGTGGCCGGCCTGTTCTGGTCCCTTCGCCGACTTCAGGCCTATCGCCTGGCGCGAGCCGGCCTGGCGCTGCTGGCGATGGCCGGCCTCTTTGCGGCCGGCGTCATCTCGTCCGTCGATGCCAGGGTCTGGTCTGACGAGCGGAGTCTGTTCGGGCAGGCCGTAATGAAAGAGCCCCGATGCGCCGAATGCTGGAACAACCTGGCCTATGCCGAAGCCCTGGCCGGTCGATACGCCCAAGCCGCCTCTGCCTGCGAACAGGGACTTCGGATCGACAGGGCCCTGGTGCATACAGCGCGTGACGGCTTCAGCCTGCGTTTCATTCTGGCCAAAGCGGCCCTGCTACAAGGACAGGGCTTGCGTGCCGCCCAGGCGCTGCAAGAGATCCACATCAAGGCAGGCCCCAAGCCAGCCACCCTGCGCATGCTGTCTAAGGCCTATGCCATGAGAGGTCGCGTGCGGGACGCCCGATTCCTGCTGAAACTCGCCGAAGGCAACGCGGATCCATCGAGCCCCAACGCCGACCTGGCCTTCCGCTGTACGATGGATGGCGACTGAAACCCCACGAAGCGTGAGTCCTGTTCACGGGGCGTGAACTTGAGACCTCATTCGACAGATCTCCGAAACAGATAAACCCAAACAATCTCATCTCCTTGCGAAACAACTTCAATCTGGCGCGTGTTTTGCAAACCCGTATAGGCCATAGGCGCCGTCGTTTTCGCCTGGCTCGAGCCGGCCTGATCTTGAACGAAGGGATTCGTCATGCTCGGTCGTGCTCTGCGTAAAAGTGTGCGTTTTGCCGTGGATGGTTCCATCATGATATCCGGCCCCCCGGGAACGGTGGGTTTGCGCTGGCCCCTTTTGCTTCGGGCGGCGGTGGGTGGCGTGATGGGTCGGCTTTACCATGTAATGCGTTTTCCATTTCATCTCACCCCCCTGGTGGCGCTTCCCTTTGCCCTCCTGGGTGCCTACCTTCATCACCAAGGACTGCTTTGGGCCGGCGTCTTTTGCTCCTTCATGGTCGCCTCCGCCGACGTGGCGGATGGCGTGGCCCAGGGCTACGTGGTCGATCCATTGCCCCCAGAACGGCGCCCGCGGAAAAAAATGCGGCTGCGCAAAACACTGGATTCCTTTGTCGTGGACCCGACCTGTCGTTTCCTTCTGTATGGCGTCTTCGCCTTACGCCTGCATGAAGAGCAATTGGTGCCCTTTGCCCTCCTGATAGCGTTGCTGCTCATTGAGCTAAGCAACAACTTGATGGCCGCCTCGGCCACTTGCGCCAACCGCAGTGGAGAGCTTTTCTACGAATTCGTTTTGGACGAGCAGGGTGCCAAGGCCCACCAGCCATTTTATCATGTTCGGGTGCTTACCGGGCACTTGAGCGCCTACCACGGATACAGCGTGTTTCCGCTCATCGGATATCTTTTGCCCCTATCCCAAATCGGACTGTTGGCCTTTGGTCTGGTTTTCAGCCTCCGGGCCGCTAACTTCATTTTCCGCCTGAAAGGACTGTTATCCCCCACCCTCCCTCACGGGGTGCGCACATGAACAAACGCAGTGCACGCATCGCCAACATCGCCTTTCTGCTCCTGGGCTTGGGTCTGCTGATCGGCGTGATGTTGCGCATGGACATGGTTGAAATCGGCCATCAACTTTTGCGCATCGGGCCCTTGTTCTTGGCCGCCTTCGGCTGTTACGTGCTGGCGGTGCTTGGCTCCAGCGCGGCCTGGTGGAGCATGACCGATCCGGCGGCCAGCCGCGCTCGCTTTCACCACTTCGTGGCGGCCCTGTGGGCCGGCCATGCCATCAACACGATTACCCCCACCGCCTCTTTGGGAGAGGTCTTCAAGGGAACCATGATGAAGGGGCGCGTCGATGGTCAGGAACTGGTCGCCTCCCTGGTTTCTTTCAATTTCTTGGCCACCCTGATCACCCAGCTTTTCACCATGATCGCCCCGCTGGCTTGCCTTGCCTTGCTGGATCTGTCCAGCGAAGTCATGTGGACCTTGTTCGGCGTGGCCTGTCTGTTCTTCCTGCCGGTGATCGCCATGCTTCTTCTGCTGCGCTTCGGGGCCGCCGACAAGGTCGTTCGCCTTGCCACGCGAATTCCCTTTGTTCGCATCAAGGATCCCGACAAGCTGCTGGCCAAGGCCAAAGCAGTCGACCTCCGCATCCAGAGTTTTCCGCGTCGACGACCCCGGCGTTTCGCCCTGGCCTTAGCCTTGTTGGCGGGCGTCCGCTTGATGCAAGTGGCCGAGGTTTGGGTCTTGCTGCTGGCCTTGATGCCGGACAAAAGCCCCGCCTGGATTTTGCTTCTGGCTCTGGTGACCCAAACAGCCTCTCAACTCATCGCATGGGTGATGACCTTCGTACCAAGCCAAATCGGCGTTGCCGAGAGCGGAAGCGCCTTGCTCTTCCAACTCTTGCACTTAGACCCGCTGCTGGGCTTGTCCATGGAGGTCGCGCGCCGACTTCGCAAGCTTATCGGCACGGCCATTGGTCTCTTCATCGGCTGGTGGGGTATGCGGGCATCCCCTTCTGTACGAAATTGACGCACTCAGGTCGCTGTGCCACCATGCCTGAAAGAAATTTTCAAGGAGGCCCGCATGGCCAATCTCGAAGACACACTGAGGTTCTTCGCCAACGCCCGATTCCTGCGCATGCTGGATACGGATGGTCGCAAGCGGCTCTTAGACTCCGCCGAAGCAAAAAACTATGAAGATGGCGCGGTGGTGGTCCGCGAGGGCGAACCGGGTGATGCCCTGTACATCATCATTTCCGGTATTGCCTCGATCTCGGCGGATGACATGGGCGAGCAGAAGCCTGTGGCCGAACTGACGGACGGTGCCTTCTTCGGCGAGATGGCCGTCATCACCGCACAACCTCGCTCGGCCACCGTCAAGGCCCACGGCGCATTGGCCTGCCTGCGCATCCCCAAACAGGCCGTATTGGCGATATTGGACGACTACCCGAAGGTCAAGGAAGTGGTGGCCAAAATCGGCTTGGCCCGAACCGAAGACACCATGGAAAAATTGATGGAGTAAGGCGAGTCGATCAAAAAGCCTAAAGCTGTTCTTCTAAGGCGGTGGCCACTTTTCGCAGTTCTCCGCTGGCCGCCGTTTGACCAATGAAACGAAGCCGTTCTTTGCTTGAGGCTTTTCTGGGGATCCGCTTGGCGCCTTGACGCAGCTCCTCGATCTTGGCCACGGCCTGAAGGATCAGCGCTTCGTCCGTATGCTCAAGCACCCGCATCAAGACCTCCAGATCATCCGGCAGGCCAAAGTCGGCCACCAGGGCGTCCAGGCTGCTGATCAGGCTCTCCGTATCCGCCGCATCCACAACCGCGCGGATGAGTTTGAGCCGCGAGGCCGACTTGGCCGGATTTCGAGGAATGCGCTCGTTGTTGCGCCGGCGCGTGGTCTCCGGGCCCTTGCTCTTTTTGGATTCTTTCTTGGGCTCTGCTTCGGGCTCTTCGTCCGGGGTCGCTTTTTTCAACAAATCCCCGGCCAGACCCTGGTCGAACAATCGATCCAGGTCCCGCTTGTATTTGTCGTAGCGAGTCGAGTGTTGCGGCAAGCCCTGTTCTTTTTTGTCTTTTCTTTTTCGTCGTCCACTTGAGCCGTCACGCTGACGGTCAATGTCTTTCCAGCTAGGCCTATCGTAGCCCATTATTTCACCTGCTTTTCTTCTTGTTTTTTCTTCTTGTTATTACGATCCCCCCGGATACCTCTATTTTATAGGCAGCATCGGGTCCGACGTCAACCCCTTTTCGCGCTTTACCCAGAGTGAAGTTGACAGCCGACAGGCCCACGGCTACCATGCTCCCGCCGGGGCAACCCGGCATCTCATATTATCAATATCCGTATTCCGTCCAAAACCTGGACGGAGAGGAGGCCAGGGATGAAACGCTTCGCACCAATTTTAGCAGTTCTATTGGCACTGACCTTGCTACCGGTTACGGTCGCGGCACAAAATTGTCCTGATCAAACCGCCGTCGCCTGTGACACGACCTATCCGATTACAGGGGACACCACGAGTGCTCTCAACGATTCCCAGGCCGACTGCAGCTGGGGCGGCGGCGGACCTGACGCGGATTTTGTCTTCACCGCTACGGCCGATGCAATGATCTTCATCGAAGCAGACTGTGACTTCGACTCGGTTCTCCAGGTACTCGCGGCTTCGGACGGCGATTGCAGCCAGACGGGTTGCCTGGACTACGCCGACTCCTCGTGGGGTGCCGGTGTGGAATCCCTAAGCTTCCGCGTGACCGCCGGAACCACCTACTATTTCGTCATCGAAGGCTATGGTGCGGACGATTTTGGCAACTATGCTTTTACCCTTACCTGTCTTGACTGCACGGATGCGGACGGCGACGGCTTTTATGTCTACGACGAAACCGAATGCCCCGCGGGCGACGATTGTAATGATAACGACCCGACCATCAACCCTGACGCTGATGAAATCTGCGGCGACGGCCTGGATAACGACTGCGCCGACGGCGACGCGGTTTGCCTGTATTGCTATCCCGACACGCGCACTATCGCCTGCGACGAAAGCGTAGACGGCGACACCAGCGGCGTCGACGCCCTGGACCTGATCGATAGCTGGGATGACTGTGCCTCGGGCTCATCGTTCGGCTCCTATGCCAGCCCGGAACTGACTTACGCCTTTACCGTCACCGGTGCCACGCCGGTAACCATCACCCTGAACAGCGCCTTTGATTCACTCCTGGCCCTCGTGGAAGACACGGGTGCCTGCGATCCGGCAACCGGCTGCCTGGCGGTACATGACACAGTGGGTGACCCGGAGATTATCGAAACCTTCCTGCAACCGGGCAGCTACTACATCGTAGTCGATGGATATGGCTCCTCGAACGAGGGGACGTTTACCCTGGACGTGAGCTGTGGCGAAATCTGCACGGATGGCGACGGCGACGGCTTCGGCGCTTATGACGCCGACTACTGCCCCTCGGGCGACGATTGCGATGATGAAGACCCGACCATCTACCCCGGCGCCGAGGATGTCTGCGGTGACGAAATCGATCAGGATTGCTCGGGTACGGCCAACTCCTTGTGCGATACGGACTGCACGGATCTGACCTCCGATCCTTCCCACTGCGGCAACTGCAGCACCGACTGCAACGTAAATGCGGGGGGCGTGGAAAACGCCCTTTGCAACATGAGCCTCTGTGACTACGACACTTGCGCGGTCGGCTTTTTGGACTGCGACGCCAACCGCTCAAACGGCTGCGAGCTGGCCGAAAGCCTGACCAACTGCGGTGCCTGCGACTACGACTGCGCAGACTATCTGGTCAACGTGGCCGACAGCATTTGCGCCCAGGGTGCCTGCGATTATCTCAACTGCCAACCGGGCTTTCTCGACTGCAACGACGCCCGCAACGACGGCTGCGAGTTGCCCGAGGACACCAACAACTGTGGTGCCTGCGGCTCCTCTTGCAGAGACGCCGGTTTTGAAAATGTCTCCGGCACGGCTTGCGAAGCAAGCCTGTGCACCTGGGAATCCTGTCGGGGCAATTACGGTGACTGCGACCAAAACGCGGCCAACGGCTGCGAAACCTCGCTGGATACCAACGACCAATGCGGCGCCTGCGGCAACATCTGTGCCCGCCTTGAATCCTGCATTGATGGCGAGGCCGGCTGGCATTGCTCCAGCACCTGCGCCGACGCGGATAACGACGGCCGGGCCGATGCGACTTGCGGCGGCAGCGACTGCGATGACGGCAACGCGAACATCTACCCGGGCGCGGAAGAACTCTGCAACGGCATCGATGATGACTGCGATTCGAACATCGATGAGGGTTTCGACGCCGACGGCGACGGCTTCAAGACCTGCGGAGATACTCCCGACTGCAACGACTCCGATCCAGCCATCCACCCCGACGCTGCCGAAATTTGCGGCAACGACGTGGATGAAAACTGCGACGGCGCCATTGAAGAAACCTGTGGAGAATGCGTCGACGCGGACAAGGACGGCGCGGCAGACATCACCTGCGGTGGTACGGACTGCAACGACTCCGACCCAAATGTCGGCCCCGACTCCCTCGAAATCTGCGACAACGTGGACAACAATTGCGACGGGCAGGTGGACGAAAACGATGTCTGCTTCCAGGGTGGCCAGGGTTGTGATTGTTCCACCATGGATCCCACCCCGCTCACCGGCGGATTCATGCTGCTCATGTTGGGCTGGGCCGCCTTGCGACGTCGAGACGATTAAGGCTTAACTCGACACCCCATCAAATTCACAATCCCCGTCCTCGAAAGAGGGCGGGGATTTTATTTGCGCCCTGTTTCAAGCGGTTTGACAGAAATCCGGCTTCTCGCTAGGATGGCTGGACTCAAATTGGAGGGTGCCCCGTGAAGCCGATCAAGCTGATTCTATGTGTGTTATTGGCCCTGACCCTGTTGCCGGCAGCAGCCTGGTCGCAAACCTGCGAACCGGCCACCCTGGTCGAATGCAACCAAACATACAACGGAGACAACTCCAGCGGATCCAATGACTTTGGCGATCCCGGGTACCCAAACGACTGCACGGGTGGACGTGCCTATGGACCCGAGCAATTTTTTCGCCTGAATCTTGCGACCGACGCTTTGATCACGGTCATCCTGACACCCGATCCCTTCTTCGACGCCGTGTTGGCCGTCTTGCCCAGCACGGGTACGGACTGCGACGACTCGGCCTGCATAGATGGCAGCGACAACTACACCGACCCGGAAGTCGTCGAGTTTGCAGGAACGGGTGGCGAGTCCTACTACATCGTGGCGGACGCCTGGACCGACGGGATCAACTCTCCGAATTCAGGACCCTTCTCCTTAGAGATCCGCTGCGAGAATTGTGCTGACGAAGACGGCGACGGCGCTTATGCCATCGACGCCGATTGTTTTTCCGGTACCGACTGCTGCGACTCCGGCAGCGAATCGGCCATCGGCTGTGACGCCACCAACGCACCGGACATGTTCCCGGAAGCCGACGAGATTTGTGGCGACGGCATCGATCAGAACTGCGATGGCCTGGATCCCACCTGTCCCTACTGCGATCCGGACTCAAATGTCATCACCTGCGATTCCTCCGTCACCGGCCCGGCCGCCGTGGCCAGCACTCAATTGCTCAACGACTACGACTGCCTGCTTTACGCCGAGCCCGGCCCCGAAGTTGCTTACACCTTCACGGCCACCCACGACGGCGATGTGCGCATCCGCCTGACCTCCGATACGGCCGATCTGGCCTTGGCCGTCATCCCGGCCAGCGGCCATTGCGAGGGACCGGCTTGCATCGCCGGTGCCGACCGGGTCTTCGGCCCCGGCACCGAGAGCCTGCTGGTGACGCTTGAAACCGCTCAGGACTACTTCATCGTGGTCGACACCTGGGACATGGCCCTGGGTGACTACAGTCTGATCATCGACTGCGCCGGTTGCGCCGACGACGATGGGGACGGACACGCCGATATTTTCTGCGGCGGCGACGACTGCGACGACGGCGATAGCGACAGGTTCCCCGGTCAAACCGAGACCTGCAACGAAATCGATGACGACTGCGATGGTCTCACCGATGAGGGCTTCGCCCTGGAGAGCGACCCCTCATATTGCGGCGATTGCTACACGGCTTGCGGTGTAGACGAACTCTGTGACCTGGGCACCTGCAACACCGAATGTACTGGCACCCGGGAAGACTGCGGCGGCGCCTGCGTGGACGTGACAGTGAGCGCTCAGCACTGTGGTGCCTGCGATCAGCCTTGCGTCGGTCCACACGCCCTGTTTCTTTGCGTAGACAGCAGCTGCGTCGTCGACGTTTGCGATGCCGGATGGAAAAGCTGTGATGAGAACACCCTGGGCTGCGAGACCCACACGAATGAAGACGAGGCCAACTGCGGCAACTGTGGGGTGGTCTGCTCGGACTACGCTAACGGAGTGCCTGAATGCCGAGTCGGCCATTGCACCCTGGGTGCCTGCGACGAAGGATACGGCAATTGCGACAACGCCATCTCCAATGGCTGCGAAGCGGTTTTGGCTAGCAACAACGACCACTGCGGCATCTGTGGTAACGAATGCGACGCGGACCGCGTCTGTGTCCTTGGCGAGTGTTCGGACACCTGTCCGGATGGACAAGAAGTTTGCAACGGCTCTTGCATGGACGTGAGCGCGGATCCGCGCAATTGCGGCGGCTGCGGTCGGGTCTGCAGCTTCCCCAACGCCTCCGAGCCCGGCTGCGCGGACGGCGGTTGCGTCCTGGGAGAATGCGATTCCGGCTGGGGCAATTGCGACGACTACGACGTGAATGGCTGCGAAGAAGCCCTGGGCACCCCAGAGCACTGCCGCGACTGCGACCATGTCTGTGAATATAATTTCGCCCAGGGCATCTGTGACACCGTGGCCGGCGCCTGTTCCATGGGTGCCTGCCTGCCGGGCCACACCGACTGCAACGAAAGCGACATCGACGGTTGCGAAATCAACACCGGCGCCGATGAAGAACACTGTGGTGACTGCGTGACGGAATGCGGTCGCCTTGAGTCCTGTCTCAACGGCATCTGCATCGTGACCTGTGACGACTTAGACGACGATGGTTTCGCCGACGCCACCTGCGGTGGCGATGACTGCGATGACGCCAATCGGGACAACCACCCTGGCGCCCAGGAGCTTTGCGACGGCTGGGACAACAATTGCGATGGCGCAACCGACGAGGGATTCGACCTCGACGCCGATGGTTTCTTTGTCTGTGGCGAGGTCCTTGACTGTTGCGATGCCGGCGACGAAAACGCCATGGGTTGCTCCGAAACCACGGCGGCCTCCATGTATCCCGGTGCCGTGGAGGAATGCGGTGATGGCGTAGACCAGGACTGCAACGGAGCCGACCTGGAATGCAACTGCCCGGACGCCGATCACGACGGCGCAGATGATGCCACTTGCGGCGGCGATGACTGCGACGACAGCGATCCCACCGTTCATCCGGATGCCGTGGAAACCTGTAACGAAGTCGACGACGATTGCGACGGCTACACGGACGAAGGTGTCTGTGACCAGGGCGGTGAGGGCTGCGGTTGCGCAACCGGGACCAACAGTGCTTCTCCTTTCTTCTTGCTGCTGCTCGGCCTGCTCTTGGGCCTGGGTCGCAGACGTCGCGCCTAAGGGTCTTCTCTGCCCACCCCCTCTTCTCCTGACATGTTTTCTCGCCTCTTTGAAGAGGCAAGGCACCACAAACGGGTCCACCTGTCTGGGGTCAACGATTCCGCCCGGGCCTTCGTGGCAGCTGGGCTTTGCCGCCAACTGAACAGCCCCTTGCTTTGGCTGCTTCCCGATGAACGCCGCGCCGAACAAGCGGCCAGGTCCTTGAGTCTCTTCTGGGATCGTCAGGACCAGGACCCCGGCGATCCCTTCGCTGGTGTTTGGGCTCCTTTCCCGCTACATCAGGCCTCGCCTTACGAAGATCTGTCTCCTGACCGCGAGGCCACCGCAGAACGCCTGGCTCTGCTGTTTCGCCTGGCCCAGGGTTCCCCGCCCAAGCTCATGATCTGCTCCGTGCAGGCCTTGATGCGGTTGGGTTTGTCTCGCCAAAGCCTTGAAAAAACAAGTCAGCTGATCTTGGTGGGTCAAGAGCTGGATCGCCGCGCCTTCACGGAAAATCTGGTGAGGGCCGGCTATTTGAGCGTACCCCTGGTGGAGGATCCTGGACACTTCGCCATCCGCGGCGGCATCTTGGATGTGTTTACGCCGCAACTGGCCCTGCCTCTTCGGATCGAGTTGCTGGGAGACGAAGTCGAGTCGATTCGGGTTTTTGATCCGGCCAGCCAACGAACGGTGGCCAAAAGCGATTGCGCCTACCTGGGTCCTGTTCAGGAGATTCTGCAAGATCCAGAGAGTCGCACTCGCGCTCTGGCGGCCGTTGATGCCCTGGGCGCGGCCCTGGATCTGCCCAGCCACAAGATTCTGCGCCACCGGCGCCAAATCGACGAAGGCTTGCGATACTTCGGCATCGAGTCTCTCCTGCCTGCCTTTGAAGCAAATCCAGATTGCCTGTTGGATTTTTTTCCCGAAGACACCCGAATCTTGATCGACGATCCGGGAGCAGTGCAAGCCGAGGTGAGGACCTTCTACGCCAACGCACAAGCAGGCTATGAGCAGGCCCTGAAAGGCAACGAGTTGGTCTTTTCGCCCGAGCGCTTGCTCTTGTCGCCAGCCGAAGTCGAAGATCGCCTGGGTGCCATGCAAAATCTCTCATTCGGACTCAACGAGAGTGCCAAGGAAGAATCAACACCAGCCCTTGAAATCAATCTGCCATCTGAGCCCGTCAGCGGCCTGCGTCAGGCCATCATGGCGGCTGGTCCCGAGGATGACGCCATCGAACCCTTGACCGAGCGCCTAAAAACCTGGCGGCGGGAGGGACTTCGGCCCTTCCTTTGCGCTGCACGCCCGGGGCGAGCACGCCAATTGGCGCAGATGATTCAAAGCAGAGGCCTGGCGGTACGCATCGAGCAAGAGCCTTTCGACTGGGATTGGCTCAAACAGAACACACCCAATCTTTTCGCTCGCATTATACCCGGCGAGCTCGATCAGGGCTTTGTCGCGCCCTGGGCCAAGTTGGCCATCGTCCCGGACAATGAAGTCTTTGGTCGCCCAGCGCGGCGCAGTCGGCCACCAAAACCAGCTCGACAGGTGGCGAGCCTCAAGCCCGGGGAGTTGGTGGTTCATTCGGATTTCGGCATCGCCCGTTTTGACGGCCTGGTTAAGCTTGAAGTAGCGGGCAGCGAGTCTGACTTTTTGGCTTTGTTCTTTCGTGACGAGGACAAGCTCTACCTGCCTGTCACACGCATGAGCTTGCTGGAAAGATACACCGGCGGCGATGCGGAATCCGTCGGCCTCAACAAATTGGGTGGCAAGAGTTGGCTGCGGACCAAGAAGCGCATTGCCGAATCATTGTTGGAAATGGCCGATGAGCTGGTGAGAACGGAGGCCCAAAGACGCAGCCTGCGCGGGCCACAGGCGGTGCAAGTGGATGATCAATTCCGGGCCCTTTCAGCCAGCTTTCCTTATGAAGAAACGGAGGATCAGCGCCAGACCATCGACGAGGTGATACGCGACATGCAGAGCCCCCATGCCATGGATCGGCTTGTCTGTGGCGATGTGGGCTTCGGCAAAACCGAGGTGGCCATCCGGGCAGCCTACCTCAATGCCCTTTCCGGCCGGCAGACCGCTGTCCTGGTGCCCACCACCATCCTCGCCATGCAACACCTGGCGACTTTCCGAGAGCGCCTGGATGCCGTGGGTGTAAATGTAGCCATGCTCAGTCGCCTGACCCCTGCTTCGGATGTATCCAGCATTCATCAGCAACTGGAGGAGGGCCTGATCGATGTATTGGTCGGCACCCACCGCCTGCTGACAGATGCCGTAAGATACAAAAACCTGGGACTGCTGGTCATCGACGAGGAGCATCGATTCGGCGTAAAGCAAAAAGAACGACTTAAGCAACTCAGGGAAAACGTGGATGTCTTGACCATGACCGCCTCGCCCCTGCCCCGTACCTTACAGTTGGGCATGTCGGGACTCCGGCCCATCAGCGTCATTCGCACGCCTCCTCCGGGTCGGCGGGCCGTTCGCACCATCATCACCCGCTTTTCGGAGCGCGTGGTGGCTGAGGCCATACAGCGTGAGCGCCAACGGGGCGGACAGGTCTTTTTTGTTCACAATTTTGTCAGGAGCCTGCCCGCCATGTCTCGCTTTCTCAAGCGAGTGGTGCCCGATGCCCGCGTGGCCATCGGTCACGGCCAGTTGCCCGTGCGCGAACTTGAGCAGGTCATGCAAGACTTCATCGAGCGCCGGGTCGATGTGCTTCTGTCCACTTCCATCATTGAGTCTGGCTTGGACATCCCTACCGCCAACACGGTCATCGTCAATCGTGCGGATCGCTTCGGCCTGGCACAGCTCTATCAAATACGAGGCCGCGTCGGACGAGCCGCCGAACGAGCTTATGCCTATTTCCTCATTCCCGGACTGGACTCGGTTTCCTCCGACGCGCGCAAGCGCCTTGAGGCCCTGGCCGATGCTTCAGACTTGGGCGCAGGGTTCAAATTGGCAAGCCGGGATCTCGAGATCCGAGGCGCGGGCAATCTGCTTGGTAAGGCCCAATCCGGTCACATCAAGGCCATCGGATTCGACCTCTACAGTCGCTTGCTGGAACGCGCCATCATGGAGGTAAAGGGCAAGGGACAAGGCTCCGGCCTGGATCCTGAGATCAAACTTCCGGTAGCCGGCTTGCTGGCGGAAGACTACGTGCCCGAATTGGACCACAGGCTGGATCTATATGCCCGCCTCAGCCGCGCGGAAAGTGTTGAGGCCGTCTTCGAGCTTGAACAGGAGATTGTGGATCGCTTCGGTCCTGGCCCGCCGGAACTCTCCAACCTCATCGAGCTCATGGCCCTGAAGGCACAACTTCGCGAACTGGGCGTCCCCAGCCTGACCTGGCGGGCGGGCCAACTACGCTTCGAGCTCGACACCTCTGGCAACTTCGATCCGGCCCCCTTCGTACAGATCTCATCCGAGCAAGCCAGCAGAGCTCGCCTTGATCCTGCCGGCGCCATGATCATTGAGCTTTCGGGAGAAGATCGATCTCAGCCTTTGCCCGCAGCACGCCAGTTGGCGACCCGCTTACAGGCCCTTGCCAAAAAATAGCATGAGGATCAGGTTACGGCCGTGGGGTGGCGGGGGACGCTCGAGGAGAAATGCACGACCAGCTTGTCGAGTCGCTCTCGATCGGTCAAACCAAGGTCACGAAAGCGCACACCGAAACCCTGGCCCTTCTTGATCCAGGCCACCTGTCCGCGAAGCTCGAGGGGCTCAACTTCTCCAGGAGGATGCAGGCTAAAGGAAAGGCTCGAATTTAAAGTCGGCGAGGACTTGCTGGTGATGAAGATCCCGCCCGACGAAATGTTACGGGTGTAGTCAATGATGAAATCAGAAGCTGTTTCGTAGGTGACCTTCAGCGAGACAGAATAGCGTTTTTCCCGTCGTTCCGAATAAATGCCGTCGACTGTACCCGTCAAGAGCTCTTCCCGCTTGACGGCCTCCGTGGACAGAAACCCCACCCCCAGCTCAAAGGAGCCTGCATCTGACATCCTGCGCCAAAGGACCAGCCCGCGCATGGGTACTTCCTGATCCAAATTGAGCAGCCTCAGATTCAACTCAAGCAACTCGCCTTCGCTCAATGCCTCTTGCGATCGCACAACCATGCCCCCATGGGGGGGGTCAGACAAATAACAAGCCAAAAAATCACGCCTATCGCGCAATTCAACCTTAATACTCCGCATGCTCCACACCCTCTCGCCTCTCCTATCCGCGGCCCTGGCCCCTATGCCTTTGTCGCTAGATCGATCCAAACCTATCGAGGACTTGGTCTTTCGTCAAGGCTCTCGGGGTGGAAGATCCGGGGAAGGTCGATTTCATTTATCTCCGCCCGCAGCAAAACCAATCGAAGCGCTTCAGGCAAGGGACAAGTCCAACTTCTCTCTTCACCTGCCTCGGCCGGATGCGGTCCGACAACAATCCAGGCGTGCAGAAAAAATCGGTCTTGGGTTTCACCCAGGCCCTGCTTCGCGCCATAGCGCAGGTCTCCAACGATAGGAAAACCAAGGTGCGCGAGGTGCGCGCGAATCTGGTGCCGCGCGCCACTGTGCATGCGGGTTCGCAAAAGACTGACCGGCTGTCCCGCCAGGCTCCCCTTGGTCAAGGGCTCGACAAGGGTGTGTGCTGCTTGCAGTCCTCTGAGCTTCTTGCTGCCGTCATCCACCCACACCCGCTGCGACCGCCGGTAGCGACCGCCGAGGGCCGCCTTTACCTCGGTCGACTTGTCCAGATGGCCGCAGACCAGGGCCAAATAATCCTTTCGCATTTCGCCTGTAGAAAAAGACTGGCGCAGCCGCAAATAGGACTCGGCGGTCTTGGCCACCAGCATCACGCCCGAAGTTTGCAGGTCCAGACGATGCGCGATGGCGGGCTGCTCCGAAGGCCCCACCCCGGACAGCTCGGGCTTTCGCTCCAACAGCCAGGCCGAGAGACTGCCCGTCTCCCCAAACACATGCATGCCCGCCGGCTTGGCCAGGCAAAGCATCTGCGAATCCTCGTTGAGGATGCGCGGATCTTCTGACTCAGTTTTCGTCATCTCCCTCTTCGGGCGGAGGAAAGGTCAAGGGGCCACCCTTCATTGAGATCAGAAACCACCGGCCCCCTTGTTCTTCCCAAACTTGCTTAACGTTTTCATCATGCAAGACCGTTGAAGGCATAAGGTAGTAAGTAAGGTGAACCTTCAAACGGGCGACGCGCTTCTTCTCTCCTGTTTTCTCGTTCTTCTCTTCAACGATTTTAACCCGCCGCACATCCCAATCCGTAATCTTAAGATCCTTGTTCAGGTCCTCTAAGACATCCAAAAAATCCTCGGCGAACTCGGGATTGACCCGCTTAACCACCGTATTGTTGTACTTCCAGCGAAGGTCATGATGGAAACGATCCACTTGACCACGGAGGTCACTCGGCGAGGGGCCGGAGACCGAGGGGCAGCCCGTCAGCATGGCCAGACAGATCACAATGGCCGACAAAAGCAAAGCATGTCGTGTTGCTTGATATTTTCCGGCCTGTCGTGGTACGCGAACAGCTAAAGGCGCATTCGCGAGGAGGCCCCCATGACCGATTGCATTTTTTGTAAAATCCGCGACGGGGAGATCCCCGCCGAAATCATCTACCGAGACGAGCACTGTCTGGCTTTCAAGGACATCCATCCCGCGGCTCCTGTTCATGTGGTGATCATTCCCACCAAGCATGTCGCCACCCTGAATGACATCGGCCCCGCCCAGGGAGATGCCATCGCCCATCTGATCCAGGCCGTCGGCAAGGTGGCCACCCAGCTCGGTGTTGCCGAGACCGGTTACCGCATCGTCGTCAACTGCAACAAGGACGGCGGTCAAGAGGTCTTCCATCTTCACTTCCATCTCCTCGGAGGGCGCGGCATGGGCTGGCCGCCGGGCTGAGTCTGGGCTCATTATTCTCTCTTCGGTTTGGCCTTGATCTTCTGCTCAAGCAAGTGGTGGTTCACCACGCCCGCGGCGCTTAAGTAAGTCATCACAAAACCCAATACCATGGACACGGCCAACATCACGGTCAGAAGCACAAGCCAGCCTGCCAGATCAAACTGCCAGCCCCCGCTTGAGGCGACGCTCAAATGACCGGCCAAAGACGGCATGAACAAGATGACAAGGGCAAAAAGGGCACCCGGCATGGAAAGAAACACGCGGGAAACCTCGCCGCCTCCCAGCTTGCCGCCGATCCATTCGATGAAAAAGAAGGCCTTGTCGAAAAGCTGACCAAAAAGATAGAGAAGGAAAACCGAAGCCAAGATGGCCACCAGCCAGTTCAGCAGATACCACCCCGGCTTGGCCGAGAACAATCGGCCGACCCGACGGACGGCCATGATCGGCCCACAATCATCATCTCCGGCGGCTGGAATATAGGAAAAAGTAGTCAGCAACAACAGCAAGCTCATCAGCACGGCGCCCAGGGCCAGAAGAAGGGTAAGGACGAACGAGAAACCATAGAGGATCGGTCCGGCATATGGAATACGCGCCAACAAGGCCAAAATCGCCATGCCCGCGCCCAGGGCCACAATGCCGGCCAAGAACAAGAAGGGCGTACCCAACACCAAGCTCAGACGCTTCTTTAGAAAATTCAGGCCCAGGGAAAAGGGCTGGCGTTTGCCTGTGCGCATCTCCAAATCCACGAGGCGGGTGGCGATTCCCACGCCCAGGAAGGTGCAGGCCCAAAAGATCAACAGACCGATGATGGTGCCGATGGTGGCGCCCACGCCCGAGCGGGTCAAGCTGCCCAGCCAGGTCATCAAGGCCAAGAGCAAGAGTCCAACAAAAATACCCAAAGCCGAAACCAGGGTCTTTCTTATATCCAAGGGTGCCTGCAAAGCTGCAAAGAGATCACGAAAACGAAAACCTGAGCCGGAACGCCCACTGCCTGGCCAGGGCAACCGTCCAGACCATCGCGTTTTTGAAACAGAGCCATCAGCCCCAATCTTGCTGTCGCCTTGCTTCATGCTCGCCTTAAACCGAAAGCCGCATTTTTCACATTCTATTTTTTCATCACCAGGAATCTCGCTCGCCGGGCGGCTTTGATCCGTGCCGCAGGCGGGACAAAACATCTTCATTTCAACCCTCCCTCATTAGCCCACATGGCTCGCCGACGAGTTGACCACCCAGGCCAGCGACTGTCAAACCGCCACTTCATCAAAAAACCTGGTCAAAAAGTTGACGTGTCCTACATGTAGGTTACAATGGCACATGTAACCACAACTACCCGCGCAGGGTGCCTTCTGGAGGGCGACATGGAATCGATGGCGGAAAAAAGGGAATTTTTGCGGGCTGACATCAGCGTCTTCCTCACCGAAGAAAATTGTGAGGCCATGACCTTGGCTCGTGCCACGGACATCAGCGAGCGCGGTATTCACTATATTATGCCCTTGGGACCCGTGCCCCGAGAACCGGAGGCCCTCTTCATCGAATTCTGCCTGCCTGACGATTTGGCCCCGGTGCGGGCCAGGGGCCGGGTGGTCTCCGATCTCTCCCAGGAACAAACCACGGGCAGGGCCATCGAATTCACCCGCCTGAGCAGCCAGGATGCCGAACGCATCCGGCGTTACGTCGGCCGTCGCAAGCGTGCGGAATTGATGGAGTCACTCCGCCAGGAGCACCTGTTGAATTAGGACTTTAGATCAAAAGAGAAACTACTGCTGCCCCGCTTCGATCTCGAATTCGGGGAAGATATCTACAGGGATTGAGCTTAAAGAAGTCAATCGATCCAGCATCTCCGGCTTCGGCTTGCCGTAGCGCTCGATCAGCTTGCCGGCACCTTCGTAGCTGCCCTCGGCCTGCACCATGAGCAAATCGTGGGCAAGTTTGCCGATGACCTCGGGTGCCTTGGCGAGATCCACGGCGAAGCGTTGGCTCTGCTTGTCGTAGGTGT
>JAUVAM010000101.1 GCA_030591745.1 Deltaproteobacteria bacterium | reverse complement strand
GTTCGGGCCGTGGTCTGTGGTCGGGACTTTCCTTTCCACGTGGGCATTTACTTGAAAGATCAGACCGTCTTCGCCATCGACCGGGTCCGCTATGTGGGTGATCCGGTGGCCGCCGTGGCGGCTGAAACACCGGCGGCCGCCTGGGAGGCTGCAGCACAAATTCAGGTCGATTATGAACCCTTGGAGCCGGTCTACGATGTAGAGCAAGGCATTGCCCCGGAATCTCCCTTGGTGCATCCGAAATTGGGAGACTACGAATGCGAGCCATGGATCACCCCCAAGGCCAACAGCAACATCTGCAATCATTTGAAAATCAAGAAAGGAGACTATCAGGGCGCACTGAAGGCCTCCGCCCATGTTTCCGAAAACACCTTCCGGGTGCCCCAGGTGCAGCATGTGCCCTTGGAGCCTCACATCTCGGTGGCTCGGGTGGACCTGGCCGGCAAGGTGGAAGTGCACACTTCGGCTCAGAGTCCTTTTACCGTACGACATCTTCTGAGCCATTGTTTCAAGCTCAACCATGGTGACGTGCGGGTCATCGTACCCAATGTGGGCGGCGGCTTCGGCGGCAAGGCGGGCATCAACTTAGAGCCCATCGCCGTGGCGCTGGCCATGAAGACTCACGGCCGGCCGGTGCGGGTCATGGTGGATCGCAGCGAGGAGTTCTACGCGGTGGTGGTGCGCCAGGGCTTGACCGCCACTTTGGTCACCGGCGTGGACAAGCAGGGTAAGGTGCTTGCTCAAAAGATGCACTATCTCTGGGACTGCGGTGCGTACGGCGGCTACGGGGTGAACGTGGTGCGGGCGGCCGGATATACCTGCGGCGGGGCCTATGATTTCCCCAACGTGGAGGGCGACAGCATCGGCGTCTACACCAACCGTCCCATCGGTTCGGCCTATCGCGGCTTCGGTATGCAGGAGATCCATTGGGCTTTGGAAAACCAGTTGGACATCGTGGCTCATGAGATCGGCATGGACCCGGTGGAGTTCCGCTTGCTCAATTGCCTGGGACCGGGGAAGAGCACGGTGACCGGGCAGGTCCTGGATGAATGTGCTGGCCGGGTGGACAAGTGTATCGAAAAGGTGGCCGAGGAGATGGAACTGGATAAGCCCACGGACAAGGGCGAGGGCCGCATGGTGCGTGGTCGAGGCATGGCCTGCGCGGTCAAGGCACCGGCGATGCCCAACGATGCGGCAAGTGCGGTCATCCTTAAGTTTTGTGAAGACGCCACGGTGGAAGTGATTATTTCGGGCACGGACATTGGTCAGGGATTGCGCACCGTGGCCGCTCAGTATGCGGCCGAAGGCCTGAACCTGCCCATGGAAAAGGTGCGGGTGCACAACGAGCCCGACACCCACTTGTCGCCTTATGATTGGCAGACCGTGGCCTCGCGTCAGACATGGGCCACGGGCAACGCCATTTTGAAGGCTACCGAAATGTGCAAACAGCAGTTTTTCGATATGGCAGCCGAGGTGCTCGAGGTGCCTACCGAGGAACTGGAGCTGGGCAGCCTGGAAGTGCTGCATCCTGAGTCGGGCCGTAGCATTCCCCTCGAGCGGTTGGTCTTGGGTTATCAGTTTGAGGACGGGCACTGCATCGGCGGTCCCGTGGCAGCCCACGCATCCTACGTACCGGAAGGCCTGCTCTTTTTGGACCCGATCACCAGTCAAAGTGATAAGCCCGTGGCCAAGTGGACCTTCGGTGCTCAGGCCGTGGATATCCTGGTGGACAAAGAGACAGGGCATCTGGACGTGGAGCGGGTGGTGGCATGCTACGACGTGGGCCGCGTGGTTAACCCCAGCATGGCCAAGGGTCAGACTTACGGCGGCATCGCCCAGGGATTGGGCACCGGTGTAATGGAAGAACTCTTGCTGGATCGGAAGACCGGTCGGATCGCCAACGCCAATCTGATGGACTACAAGATCCCGACCACCATGGATATGCCATCCGAGATAGACGCCCATTTTATTGAGACCCCGCAGTGTGATGGTCCCTTAGGCGCTCGTGGCGTGGGTGAGCATACGATGATCCCCACACCGGCTGCCATCGCCAACGCCTTGTATGATGCTCTGGGCATTCGCATCGACGAGATGCCCATCACGCCCACCAAAATCCGACAGGCCATCAAGGACAAAGCTGGGAAGTGAGGCCAAGTGGCCACTTTGACGCCCACTGCTATTTGCGCACGTTTTGACGGGGAGTTGCTTCGTCGGAGCAAGCCGTGGACAGGGTATGTCGCTCATTGTTACAGGCAAGCCTGGGTGGCCTTGCCCGACGATCCCAAGGAACCTTCGCTGACCCTCTTGCATTCTGCTCGCGCGCTGACGCCGACTTCGCTGATCCTGGCGGGTGGCTCGCCGCCGGAACAAGGCCTGACGCTTAGGCTGGACGGCCGCGATCTCGTCTTTGGGGATGGCCGATTGCTGCGCCTGCAAGGGGATGGGCGAAGCCTGATGGTGTCCAATCATCGCTTGCCGGTGTCTGAGCATGCCTTGAGGAATCAGCTGGCCCTGATCGACTGGCCGGAGCGAAGTCGAGCCCTGGTGCAGGGTGGATCTGGTGATCCCCTGTCGGATGAGTTGGCCACTCGCTTTGCTGGATTATTGGCCGAATTGAAAGCTGGGCTGCCTTTGTTACACATGAAGCGTTTGGCGGGCCTGGGTCCTGGTAGCACCCCCAGCGGTGATGACATGTTGGTGGGCGTGAGCGCTGCTTTTCGGCGCCTGGTGGACATCGGTTGGCGGGAACCGGAGCAGCTAGGGATTTGGAATGCGGCGCTTCTGGCTTTGCCAAATAAAACCACAACGCCGGTGTCCATGCAGATGCTGCGGGAGGCGGCGAGCGGTCGTTTTGTGGAACCCCTTGCAAAGGCTGCCTCCTGGTTGGCTTGTGATGAGCGGGCAGAAGAGCTAGAAGAACAGATCCGCCTGTTGGGTGCCCTGGGTGCCCAAAGTGGCGAGGATATGCTGGCTGGGCTTTTTGGCCTGGCCCAAGGAGAATGCAGATGAAAGAGCGGGTGGTGGTGCATGAAGGCAGCTATCACGATTCGGCCTTTTTGATGCGCGTGGCC
Source organism: Deltaproteobacteria bacterium (assembly GCA_030591745.1). Next base: position 5,773 of record JAUVAM010000101.1, on the reverse strand, counting down.
CGGGATTTGAATGCCCAGGATTACGTGGCTGAAACCGTGGTGCTCATGGGCACCGAGATGAACGTGGAACTATTGCGGAGTGCCGGCTTTGATGACCCGGCCCTGGATGGTGTCGGACCCATGGATATGCTGGTCGGCCTTCGGGCCGAAAGCGAAGAAGGGCTGGACGCGGTCGAGGCCGAGTTGGCGCGTCTTTTGCTGGCTGGCGCGCAGTCGGCCTCCAAGAATGGTCCACGCCGCTATGGCGGATTGGACGAGGCCTTGGCCGATCGACCGGAGACGAACCTGGTCAGCGTGGCTGTGCCTGGTACCTACGCGGCTTTCGTGGCTGAGCAGGCCCTGGACGCGGGTCGGCATGTGTTTTTGTTTTCGAACAATGTGGCCCTGGAAGACGAAATCCGGCTCAAGGAGCGTGCCGTAGCCGAAGGACGTTTGCTTATGGGCCCCGACTGCGGGACCGCCATTTTGGCCGGGGTGGGTTTGGGCTTCGCCAACCGGGTGCGACGAGGGGCCGTGGGCATGGTGGGGGCCTCCGGCACGGGCTTGCAAGAGGTGAGTTGCCTGCTTCACAACGCAGGGGTCGGCATCAGTCAGGCCATCGGCACGGGCAGCCGGGATTTGGCCGCCGAAGTGGGTGGGCGCATGAGCGAATTTGGGTTGCGCCTTTTGGCCGAGGACTCAGACACGCAGGTCTTGGTGCTGATATGCAAACATCCCGCCGAGGAAGTGGCAGAGCGCATGCATGGTGTCTTGGCGGGTTTGGGCAAGCCTTCGGTGGTGCGTTATTTGGGCGACAAGGCCCGCGACGATGCCGATGGTGTGCGCTATGCCGAGAGCCTGGACGAGGCGGCGAGCATGGTTTTGGAGGCCCTGGGCCACAAGGAAACTCGGCAGGATTTTGATGTCCAGGCGATGGCCACGGAAATTTTGGGCGGCGCAAAGCCTCTTTCGGGGCGACTGGTGGGGCTTTTTGGCGGAGGCTCCCTGGCTTCGGAGGCCGCCCTGGTGCTCAGAAGCAAAGGTCTGCAGGTGCAGGTGCCGGAGCATCCCCTAAAGGTCGAGCCGGCCTTGGAGGGTGAAGGTCATCTCATCGTGGATACGGGTGAGGATTTTTATACCCAAGGCAAACCCCACCCCATGGTGGATCAGGCTGTGCGTTGCGCTCTGATTCGGGACGTGGGCAAGGATCCCTCGGTGGATTGTATTCTGTTGGACTTGGTCCTGGGCGACGGTGCCCATTTGGATCCGGCCCCCGAAATGGCCCAGGCCGTGGAAGCCGCACGAAAGGCCCGTGGGGGCAAGGGGCTTTTCGTGATGGCCTCTCTGAGTGGTACGGATTTGGACCCTCAGGGTTTGGAGCGGCAGAGAAATATCTTGAGGGGCGCGGGCGTAATGGTCCAACCCTCGGCGGCTCGGGCCGCGGCTTTGGCTGCGGCGCTCTTGGGAGGTAAGACGTCATGAGCGATGCCAAAACCTTCAGCGCCAAGGACCTGTTGGCGGGCCCTTTGGGCCTGGTACATCTTGGCTTGGACAAGATCATGGACGGCGCCCAGGCTGCCGGAGCCTCTTTTGTGGAGGTGGATTTTCAGCCACCGGCCGGAGGCGATCCCGAGCGCATGCGCGCATTGCGCCGTTTGGCCGAGCCGGGCTTGGCTTCGGAAATAGAGGCCGCCAACGCAGAGTTTTTGCGGCGGTTTATGGCTTCTTCGCCCCATCTTGTTGGCGTGGGTGTGGCCAGAGATCTGCTTCCAGGCATGGAGGACGATCTTTTTTTGCACGCCGGTCCGCCCATTTCCTGGGATCGGATGTGCGGTCCCCTGCGAGGGGCGGTCATCGGTGGCCTGCTTTTGGAAGGCAAGGCCACGAGTCCCGAAGAAGCAGAACGCATGGCCGCTTCCGGCGCGGTGCGCTTCGAACCCTGCCACCATCATCAGGCAGTGGGGCCCATGGCGGGCTTGATTACGCCCTCCATGCCGGTGTGGATCTTAGAGGACCAGGGCAAGGACGGGCAGGGTCGCCGGAGTTTCTGTACCCTGAACGAAGGGCTTGGCAAGGTGCTGCGTTATGGCGCTTTCGCGCCCGAGGTCATCGATCGACTTCGTTTCATGGGCGATGTCATGGCGCCGATTCTGGCGGAAACCCTGGCGAAGACCGGTCCCATCGATCTGAAGATGCTCATGGCGCAAGCCCTGCAGATGGGCGACGAGGGGCATAACCGCAACCGGGCCGGCACCTCCTTGCTGATCCGCGCCCTGGCCCCGGCCATGGTGGAGGTGGATCGACCGGCTGCGCAAATTCGAAAGGTTTTGGAGTTCATTGACGCCAATGACCATTTCTTTTTGAACCTGACCATGCCGATGGCCAAGATGATGCTCATGGCTGCCGAGGGAGTATCCAAAAGCAGCATCTTGTCTGTGATGGCCCGCAACGGTACGGATTTCGGCATCCAGATGTCTTGCATGCCAGGACGTTGGTTCGTCGGTTCGGCTCAGGCGGTGGAGGGGCTCTATTTTCCCGGTTATGGCCCCGAAGACGCCAACCCGGACATCGGCGACTCGACCATCATGGAGACCGCCGGCATCGGTGGATTCACCATGGCGGCCGCGCCGGCCATTGTGCAGTTTGTGGGCGGCTCGGCCGAAGACGCCGTGGCCACCACCCGGGCCATGGGCCGCATCACGGTCGGCCGCAATCCGGTTTGGGTGATCCCGGCCATGGGCTTTTTGGGCGCGCCCACGGGCATCGATTTGCGATTGGTCAACGAGCACACCTTGCTGCCGGCCATCAATACGGGCATCGCACACCGCGAGCCCGGGGTGGGTCAGGTGGGCGCGGGTCTGACCTTGCCCCCCTGGTCATGTTTTCATGACGCTTTGGACGCTTTTGTGAAACACTGCCAAGAAGTTTGAACACAAGCGGCCGTATCAAAACTGTCGTCTTGATACGGCCCCCAAGGAGGAGAAATAACATGCTTCCCATCGACTTGAGTATTCCCCTCGGTATCGGAACCCCGGCTTGGCCCACCTATGAGCCCTTGCAAATGAAGTACTTCAAGCGATTGGCGCCCAATGGAGCCAATGGCCAGCTTTTGACCCACTCCAATCATGTGGGCACGCATTTGGATGGCGAGATTCATTTTTACTCCCCGGGTCGGGACATCGCGGAACTTCCTCTGGACTATCTGATGCACGAAGGCGTGATCGTGGATTTGTCGGACGCGGCGGGTGACTACGACATTTATACCTCCAAGATGGTGGAAGACCGGGTGGAGGTCAAAGAAGGCGATATCCTGATTATCCATACGGGCTACCACCACAATGGCTGGGATCAGCCCACGGCGGATGAGATGACCTATATGGTCAAGCATCCTGGACCCGACCGGGAGTTCGCCGAATGGGCCAAGGCGAAAAAGCTGCGCTGGATCGGCGTGGACTGCGGCAGTGCGGACCATCCCATGAACACCACCATTCGCACCTGGATGCCCAGGCAGGCCAAGGAAGCCGACGCCCACTTCCGCAAGAAGTACAAGAAGCCCCTGGATAAGGTTTTTACCGACGACAAGTATCAGCTCATGCATTTGGAGATGTTCAATCATCAGATCGTGCACGCTGAATGCATGGGTGGGGACATCGATTTGCTCTTGAATCAGCGTTGCGTGATTGGGGCTTTCCCCTGGCGCCTGGTTGACGGTGAGAGCTGCATCTGCCGCATCCTGGCCTTCGTGGATGACGAACGTCATGCCAAGCTCATGGCCAAGAAGGCCAAGGCCAAGCTGACCAAGCACGGCGATGTGTCCGGTAGCGAAAATGATTGGTTGCATGAAGAGGGTCGCAAGCTGGCCGCAAAACACAAGAAGGCCAAGAAGTCCAAGAAGGCCGGTCGCACCAAGAAGCGTAAGTAGTTCTCCATGGACCTGCTCATTCAGGGGATCGGCGGTATCGGTGGGGTCTTGGCCGGCGAGCTTTGGCGCGCCGGCCTGCGCCCCACCTTGGTCACCGGCAACGTGGACATCGCCCGAGCCATGGGTGAGCGCGGTCTGACGGTTAAGACCCCAAGTCGATCCTTTGCCGTGCATCCACCGGCCTACGCCCAGGTCTCGGATATTCCCCTCGAGCGACGCTTCGATGCAGCCCTGCTCATCACCAAGGCCAACACGGCCCTGGATGCGGCCAAACAAGCCTTACCCCGCTTGAAAGAGGGTGCTTGCGTGGTCAGTTTGCACAACGGCATCGTCGAAGACGATCTGGCGGCTGAACTGGGGACTGAGCGTGTGATGTCGGCCATCGTGGGATGGGGTGGCACCATGCATGCCCCAGGGGTGGTGGAGCGCACGGGACCCGGCAAGATTCACCTCGGCGAGTTGGATCGACCGGCGAGCGAACGGGCCCGTGTCCTCGGGCGTTTGTTGCAAGCTGCCTCGCCCGTGGATGTGAACGACAACATGCGTGGGGTGCTCTGGTCCAAACTGGCCATCAACGCCGCCATCACCAGCCTGGGTGCCTTGGCGGGCCGCAGTTTGGGCGAATTGCTCAAGGCCCGGGTCGCGCGTCAGGCATTCTTGGGCGTGTATGCCGAGGTCTTGGATACGGCCTGGGCTTTGGGTGTCGTCTTAGAGCCGGTGGCGGCTCGACCAGAGCTTTTCTATCTTGCCAAGGATGCCTCCTGGGCCAGGCGTCTGGTGAAGGACAGCCTGGTCCGGGTGGTGGGTCACAAGTACCGACTTTTGCGTTCCAGTATGCTGCAAAGCCTGGAACGTGGCCGTCCCACCGAGGTGGAATTTTTGAACGGTTATGTCTTGCGCAAGGCCACCGAGTTGGGTCGGCAGGTGCCGTACAACCGGGCGGTCACCCGTATGATCCACGAAACCGAGAATGGGCAGCGCCAAAGTGATCCGCGCAACCTCAAGGAATTGGTCGAACTGGTCGAAGAAAGATGAATACGCCGAGGGAGTGGCCTACTGGGCTGAAAAATGCAGGGCCCAGGAGTTCAGCGTACCCCCGTTGACCAAGCCGCCAGTGTCCACCATGCGGAGAGTCCAGCCGTTGGCTGATTGTTCGCCCGCGAAGTCAGCCAGGTTGCCGACGGGCGTGTCGGTGACGCCGTAATAAGCGATCAGGTCGGCGCCAGCTGCGCCGCCGGCGTAGAGGACGATCACCGTGCCCGATGGACTGATGAGTTCCAATTCCAGCTCTTCGATGGCCGGGTGGGTGATGTTCACTTCGACACTCACGGACAATACCTCAAACCAGGCTGCGTTGGTGGTGCTGGTTGTACCGACGGAGTCATTGTCCAGGATCGGCACGGGTACGTCGCCGGCGAAGTGGTCGTAGCTGCCGGCGAAAGTTGCGTCCAGGGTGGGCGGGTTGTCCCAGGTGCTGTCGTCGATATCGCAGACAGTCCATGAGGCGCCGCGGTCGCCGGAGAATCGATAGGCCACATGGAAGGCGGTGCCCGCGCTGGGCACGGTCAGGAGACCCAGGTACTCGTCATTGTTGGTGGCGCCGCCGTCCCAGTTCGGGTTGGGTCGTGCTGGAAACCAGGTCCAGCCGGCTTCGGTGGGGGCTGCCGTGGTGGGCCCGTAACCTACCTGCGCCAAGAGCGCGGGATCCATGTCAACGCCGGTGCTCAGTTCGGTCAGGCCGGCAACATAGAGCATGCCGAAAACCAGTCCCTGGGCATCGGGGTTGGCTGCGATCGCGGTGGGGAACTGAACCCGGCACCAGCCGATGCTATAGGTGCTGGCCGAGCACAATTCATTGAGGCTGTTGGGGGT
>JAUVAM010000097.1 GCA_030591745.1 Deltaproteobacteria bacterium | reverse complement strand
GACCGGGGGCACGAGCCTGGGCACCACCTCCCGAACCAAGGCCGGCGCTACACCCTCAAGGCGGTCCAGGATGTCCTGGCATTCCTGCACGCCCATGAAGCGAGAAATGGCGCCACGCAGGGCAAGCTCCACCTCGGACAAGACAGCGGCCTTGTCCTGACCCCGCGCCAGGGGAACGCCCTCCAATTCCAGTGTCCAGTCTCCTGGGCCCGGGCTGGTGTCGAGACCCAAGTGGGGCAATGAGAGTCCCAATTCTTCAACCAGAGCGACACGCATGTCTTCCAAACGCACGGCGAGCGCCGCATCCGCCGTCCAGTCGGAGGGCAGCCGCAAGACCAAGACATCTTCCGAGGAGGCCTTTTCCCCGGGGTCGCGCCCCTCCGGCTTGTCGGTCTTGCTCAGTGACCAGATCCCGGCCGCCAGGCAAAACAGGGACGCGGCCGAAAAAGCCCACCATGGCATGCCGGGCATGAGGGCCATGGCACCGAGCGCCACGCCCGAAACCAGCAAAACCTCCGGCTGCTGTCGCAGGCATGACGCCAACTGCAAACCCAGCCCGGAATTGCTGTCGTTGCGAACCCGGGTGACCACCAGGCCGGCCGCCGTGGCCACAAGCAGGGCAGGAATCTGCGAGGCCAAACCATCGCCCACGGTCAAGATGGTGATGCGGCTCAGGGCTTCGTCCAGGCTCAGACCCCGTTGCCAACAGGCAACCAACAGGCCACCCACCAGATTGATCAGGGTGATGGCCAGACCCGCCACCGCGTCCCCCTTGACGAACTTCATGGCACCATCCATGGCGCCTTGGAACTGGGCCTCCTGCTCAAGGGCGGAACGACGTTGTCGCGCTTGATCCGCATCCAGACTGCCGGCCCGAAGTTCGGCGTCGATGCCCATCTGCTTGCCGGGCATACCGTCCAAGGCGAAGCGAGCGCTGACCTCAGCCACCCGCTCTGATCCCTTGGCGATGACGATGAACTGCACAAGGGTCAAGATCAGAAAGATGACCCCGCCGACCAGGGGGTTGTCTCCGGCCACAAAACGCCCGAATCCCGCAACCAAGTCCCCCGCGTCCCCATGCAACAGGATGAGCCTTGTGGTTGACACGTTCAAAGCCAATCGAAACAAAGTGGCGCAGAGCAACAAAGTAGGCAAGGCGGAAATACGCAAGGAATCGGCGACTCGCACCGCCATCACCAGCATGAGAATAGCCAGGGTGATGTTCAGGGCCAACAAGCCATCGACCAAGGCCGTGGGCATGGGCAGAATCATCAAAGCAACGGCAGCCAACAACCACCAGGCGGGCAAACTCTCACCACCGGCGACGGCTTGACGAATTTTTCTCCAAGGCACTTGCACGGCATACTCCTCTGCTTGGGGTGGCGTCCTTGGCCGCCATAAAGCAAAGCCCGTGCCACTCACTCACTTCATTGATTTTTGGGAACTTTCTATTCCTGAATCTTCGACCCTGACCGAACATTTTGCACAGATGTTCTTATCTCGGACACCCCCGGCTCCAGGGCTTTGAGCACTTCAGCGGCTGCTTGATACCAGTTTTCAGGAATGCACTCCCCCGCCTGACAACGCAGCAAAGCCCGAGCCAAGGGTACGTGCTCTATCAAAGGCAAACCCAGGCGGCTTGCCTCAAGGCGCATCCGCTGCGCTAAGGCACCGCTGCCGGACAGCAAGAGGACTGGCGCGGGGTCTTCTTCCGGGCGATAACTCAGGGCAGCAGCCACATGCGTCGGGTTGACCACCAACACGCTGGCCCGGCGAAGGTCTCCGAGTCCCCCCTGGAGAATCTCCTTATGCCGGCGTTTGCGCTCGGCCCCCAGGGCCGGATCGCCTTCCTGCTCTTTGTGCTCTCGTTTGCGCTCATCATCCGTCATGCGTTGCTTGCGCAAAAATCGCCTTCTTTGCAGGCGCTGATCGGCCAGCGCCAACACGATCACGGTCAAGCACAAGCATGCGACAGGTTCTTTCAAGGCCCGACCCAAGCCCAAGGCCCATGGTGCCAGGGAATCGACCGCCGGCCACAAGGACCCAAAGGGCAAACCACGGACCATGACAAAAGCCACCACCCCCAGGGCAGCCAGGCGAATCATCATCCACAGCAAATCCGTCAGGCGCTCTCGCGAAAAAACTCGGCCAAGGCCCTTGATCGGGTCGAGGCGATCGAATTGCAAACGCAGCTTGAATCGAGGGCCCACCTGGGCCAGTCCCACCACGAAGGTCACCAGGGCCGCCGCCCCACCCAAACTGCCCATGACGCGGAAGGCCAGTTCAAGACAACGTGTTGGAAGTCCCTCTGCCTGGCCCGAAAATGCATCAGTGGCCAAACCGGCCAACTCGTCCAGCCAAGCGCCGCCGGCGAACCACAGTACGGCGACCACCGCCAAAAACCCGGCCGCTCCGGTTAGCTCCCGAGACAAGCTATTTTCACCCTGCTTGCGGGCCTTCCTGAGCTTCCTCTTGCTGGCTTCGTGCCGGGCTCCTTCTCGCATCTTAGCCATGACACCTCCCACAGAAGCCCAAAGCAAAGCTGGTGCCAAACCCATAAGTAACTGATAAAATTACATTCTACTTTCGAACAAAGGTTCGTTTTTCGGACAGCCTGCCCGAAAAAAGAATCACAGTGTTTTCAATTGACATGCCAATCAATCGATTTTAGACTTGCTGCGTCATTCTAAGAAATAATCACCGTTTCGACCGCCAAGGAGGGTTAGATGAGACGGAAGATCAAGAAAGTCGCCGTTTTGGGCGCAGGCGTCATGGGTACCGGCATCGCCGCTCACATGGCCAACTGCGGCATCCCAAGTGTGCTCTTGGACATCGTTCCCCGGGCCTCCGAGGAAGACGAGAAGAAAGGCGTGGACGTCAAGTCACCCGCCTTCCGCAATCGTCTGGCCACGAATGCCGTCAAGGCGGCCATCAAGAACCGCAAGCCCATTCCCGCCTTCTACCATGATGGCTTCGCCGACTTAATCACCTGCGGCAACTTCGACGACCACATGGAATGGTTGAAGGAATGCGATTGGGTAATCGAAGTGGTGGTTGAGAACGTCGATATCAAGCGCAAGGTTTTCGCCAACGTAGAAAAGAACATGAAGGCCGGCGCCATCATCTCCTCCAACACCTCAGGCCTGCCCATCACGAGCATGGTGGAAGGCCGTTCCGAAGCCTTCAAGAAAAACTTCCTGGTCACCCACTTTTTCAACCCCGTGCGCTTCATGCGCTTGTTGGAAATCGTCTCCGGCCCCGACACGGATCCGGAGATTGTGGATTTCTTGGCCAAATTCGGTACCGACATACTGGGCAAAGGCGTGGTCTTCGGCAAGGACACGGTTAACTTCGTGGCCAATCGCATCGGCGTCTACGGCATCATGCGCACCATGAAGGAAATGCTGGACGAGGATTACAGCATCGAAGAAGTCGACGCTATCGTGGGGCCCCCCATGGGCCGGCCCAAGACCGCAGCCTTCCGCACCGCGGATCTGGTGGGCTTAGACACCCTGATGCACGTCACCCAGAACTGCTTCGATAACTTGCCCGACGACGAAGCACGAGAGATTTTCGAGCCTCCGGCCTTCGTGAAAAAGATGATCGAGAACAAGCAACTGGGCAACAAGACCCGCGGCGGCTTCTACAAGAAAGACAAAGAAAAGGGCCTGCTGGTCATCGATCACAAGACCGGCGAGTACCGCCCCAAGGAAAAAGTACGCATCGACTCCATCGGCGTGGCCAAGAACACGGAAAACCTGGCCGACCGACTGAAGGCCTTCGTGGCCGCCGATGACCGGGCCGGCAAGTTCGCCTGGAACGTCAGCAGCGATTCGTTGATTTACGCGGGCATGCGCATCCCGGAAATCGCCGACGACATCGTGCAGGTCGACAACGGCATGAAGTGGGGCTTTAACTGGGAGATGGGCCCCTTTGAGGCCTGGGACGCCATCGGCGTTACAGAAAGCTGCGAGCGGATGAAGAAGGAAGGCAAGAGCCTGCCGCCCATCGCGGAAGCCCTCTTGGCCTCCGGCGGCAAGAGCTTTTACAAAGAAGAAGACGGCAAGAAGATGTACTTCGACCTGGCGAGCAAGGGCTACAAGCCCATCCCGGTGGATCCCATGGAGATCGACCTCGGCGCGCTCAAGAAGGCCGGACGGGAAATCGAGGGCAATTCGAGTGCGAGCCTCATCGATCTGGGTGACGGCGTGCTCTGTTGCGAGTTTCACACCAAGATGAACACCATCGACGGTGATCTCGTCGCGATGATCAACCGCGGCTTGGACTTGTGCGACGAATCCGATGACTGGAAAGGCATGGTCATCGGCAACCAGGGCGAGCACTTCTGCGCCGGCGCCAACTTGATGCTTGTCTACATGAGCATTCAGCAAGCCAAGGGCCTGGAGGATCCGAAGGAAGTGGAGGCCATGTGGGAAGCCCTTGATGGTTCGGTCAAGGACCTGCAAGACGCCCTGCAACGCTGCACGTATTCTTCCAAACCCGTGGTGGCGGCGCCTTTCGGCATGGCCCTGGGCGGCGGCATGGAAGTTTCCATGGGCGCCGACGCCATTTGTGCCCATGCGGACTTGTTCATGGGCCAGGTGGAGTTGGGCGTAGGCGTCATCCCCGGCGGCGGCGGCAACAAAGAGTTGCTCATCCGGCACCTGGAAGGCATTCCTGAAAAAGCCCAGAACGTCAGCCTGATCCCCTACCTGCAGTTGGTTTTCGAGGCCATCGGCATGGCCAAGGTATCCATGAGCGCGCACGAAGCCCAGGCCTTGAACTTCCTCAGGCCCACGGACAAAATCGTCACCAACAAATCCCACCTCCTGGGTGCGGCCAAGAACATGGTGCTCGGCATGGCCCTGGCGGGTTATACGCAACCCATGGAACGAAAACTCAGCCTGCCCGGTGAAATGGGTTTTGGCACCTTTAAGATGGTGATCGATTCCATGGCCAAGCAGCATCAGATCACGGAATACGAACAAGAGATGGCCACCAAGCTCTCCAGGGTTCTCACCGGCGGCAAGACCTCGCCCACCGTACCCGTCAGCGAACAATACCTGCTGGACCTCGAGCGAGAGGTTTTCATCGATCTGTGCAAGCAGGAAAAAACCCAGGAACGCATGCAATTTTTCCTGATGAACAACAAACCGCTGCGCAACTAGCCAGCGATTTTGTGAGGAGAACGATACCATGACGCGAGAAGCTGTTATCGTCAGTGCGGTCCGATCCCCGATCGCCCGCTACAAGCGCGGTTCTTTCAAAGACACCCATCCCGCCCATTACGGCAGCAAAGTGGTGCGCGAAGCCGTAGACCGAGTCAAGGGACTCAAAGACGAAGAGATCGACGACGTCATCATGGGCTGTGCCATGCCCGAGGGCGAATTGGGCATGAACATCGCTCGCATCATCGGCTTTGCCGCGGGTTTGCCCCACACCGTCTCGGCCATGACCGTCAACCGCTTTTGCTCTTCGGGCCTGCAAAGCATCAGCCAGGCGGCCGAGCGAATCATGCTGGATGAAGCAGACGTGATGGTGGCCGGCGGCGTCGAAGACATGACCCACATCCCCATGGGTGGCAGCAAACCCGTGGGCTACCTTCCACTCGTGGACAAATGGGTCGATGCTTACACCCCCATGGGCCTGACCGCGGAAAACGTGGCCAACCAGTTCAACATCAGCCGAGAACGGCAAGACGCATTTGCGCTACAGAGCCATGAACGAGCCCTGAATGCCATCGACGAGGGTCGATTCGAAAGCCAAATCATCCCCATCGAGACCGAAGTCATCTCGGCGGGGCCGGACGGACGACCGGTGGCAAAAGCCGTCACCGTCTCCGTGGATGAAGGTCCCCGGCGGGGCAGCAACCTGAAAGCCCTGGCCAAGCTGCGTCCCGCTTTTGATCCCAAGGGCACCGTCACCGCCGGCAATTCATCCCAGATGAACGATGGCGCGGCCGCCGTGGTGCTCATGAGCCGAGAAAAGGCCAAGAGCCTGGGCTTGAAGCCCTTGGCCGTCTATCGCCGCTACCAGGTAGCAGGCGTACCGCCCGAGGTCATGGGTGTGGGCCCGGCCTACGCCATCCCCAAGCTGCTGAAAAAAGCCGGGATGAAAAACGAAGACATCGATCTCTGGGAAATCAACGAAGCCTTCGCATCCCAGGCTCTCTACTGCTGCGAAGACGTCTTGAAGCTGAACATGGACAGAGTCAACGTGAACGGCGGTGCCGTGGCCTTAGGTCACCCCTTAGGCTGCACCGGTGCCTTTTTGACCACCAAGCTCTTGTATGAAATGGAACGGCAAAACCTGCGCTGGGGTGTGGTCAGCATGTGCATCGGCGGCGGCATGGGCGCGGCCGGTCTTTTCGAACGAGAACCATAAGTTCCTTCAAAAGGGGCCCAACCGGGCCCCTTTTTTTTGCCTGACCCCTATTCGGTGGATGTCAATGGGCTTGACAAGAGTCTGAGGTTTCGGCAGGCTCATTGTTATTAACAAGGGGAAGTTTTTACCACCACCACATTGGAGGGAGATCCCATGGGGACGCTTCATCGGAAATGGATGTCTTGTGCTGTTTTTTGCGCCGGCCTCGTATGCCTATTTGCTGCCTGCGATCCTAAAAGTCCTGGGGGGGGGAGGACTTAGCGAGCTTGTTGAATTCATCCTCGTCCTCTATGAACATGAGCGCCGAAGAAACATCCTCGGAAAGTTTTTCGGGTCAATCCTGGCAAGAAGCCCTGTCGGCCTACCTTTCTTGGGATGCCCGCCGCGCTCACCGAAACGAAATCTTCGCTGCCGTGGCCTTGAATCGTCCGGGCATGCGCATGTTCGTGCACTCCGACATGCTGACGCTGGTGGGCCCCGAGGTGGAATGGGCCGAAGCGGATCTGCTGGCCCTGGAGGGCCGACGAGATGACCGCTGGGCCATGGCCTATCGTTTCGACGGTCTTCGATTTGGAACTTCGCCAGGCCTTGGCTTGTCGGAAGCCAACGCCGCCACGGCCGCCGATACGCATGCCACGGTGGGCCGGGCGGAAGTTATTGAAGAGTACGACAACCTGGAGCAGGGTGTGGAGCAACGTTTTTTCATCCCAGAGGGCCGACCAGGCGATTTACGCCTCTCGGGCCGCCTTTACGGTCGCAACGTGGTCGTAAGCCTGAATGAAAATGGCGAAGCCCTGATCGCGCTCAACGGTGTTGAGCGTGTGACCCTGAGCGCGCCCCTTGCCGTGGACGGCGCGGGTCGTTTGCTTCCCTGCCGATTCGAAGCAGAAGACGGTCATCTAGACATCCTGGTCGAGGACGTGGCCGCCTACCCGGTCTATGTGGATCCGGTCTGGACGGCCGTGGGAGAGGCCTCGGGGCACATGTTCGGCAAGGCCCTTGACTCGGCCGGCGACGTAAACGGAGACGGCTACGACGATGTGATCGTGGGGGCCCCGGATTACAACACCTTCTACAAGGATGTTGGCAAGGCATACGTTTTTCATGGTTCCGCATCAGGCCTCTCAAGCCAGGCCGACTGGACTTACGAGGGTCAAAACAGTTACGAACGCTTCGGGAGTTCCGTGGCCGGCGTGGGTGATGTGGATAACGACGGCTTTGACGATGTGGCCATCGGCATGCCCGGCTATGACAAACAGATCGGCTGGTTCAACTATCCCGACACAGGCAAGGTGTCGGTGGTACGCGGGGCGTCCGGAGGCCTGTTGACCTGCGGCTTGCCCTTCCCGAACCCGGCTTGCGGCTGGAGCGTCCTGGCCTCCTCTCAGCAAAGCTACCAGAAGTTCGGCAGCGCCGTCTCCGGCGTGGGCGACATGAATGGCGATACTTATGCCGACTTCGTGGTGGGTGCACCCTATTACAACTACGGTTCCTATGCCGACAACGGTCGAGCCACGGTTTACTACGGATCCAGTAGCGGTCCTGTCCTTCAGTTCACCACGACGGGCGGTTCCGGTCAGAGCGGGGCCAGATTCGGCTATGCTGTCAGTGGCGGCGGCGATGCAAACGGGGACGGCCTGCCGGACATGGCCATCGGTGCCCCATACTATGATTCGGGAGGAAATGTAGACGCCGGGTATGTGCGCGTTTACTTCAGCGAGTCCATTTTTAGCGGCATACCTGGTGACGTGAGCAACGCAAAATCTGGCATGTCTGTAGACATCGATGGGGATCTTGATGCCGACGGTCATGCCGATTTGTTGATCGGCTCGCCAGGACTTGACGCCGTCACGATTCTCAAAGGCACTGCAAGCTATGTGCTCCCCTATGGGGGCACCCTGTTTGGCTGCGATGGATTTGGAAGCGCCGTGGCCTATGCGGGCGATGCAAACGGCGATGGTTTCTCCGATCTGCTGGTCGGTGCGCCGCTCTGCGACGAGGGTGGGACCAATTCCGGTCAAGTGAAGCTCTTCCTTGGCCTAAATGGATCACCCCCCGTCCAGGCAACGGCCGCCTTCACCTCCAACGGCGCGCGTTACACCCAGTTGGGTTATGCCGTCGCATCGGCTGGCAACGTGAACGGCTCGGTGGGTGGTGGGGAATTTGACGATTTTCTGGTGGGTGCGCCTTACGACGGCAAGTTCGGGGGCATTGCTCATCTATATTTGGGCTCGGCGCAAAGCTTTGTGGTCTGCGAACCCGACGGCCTGGCCTGCGACGACGGCAACCCTTGCACCGTCTCGGCTGATGACCAATGCCAAGACGGCGTCTGTGTCAGCTCGGCACCCATCGTCTGCGACGACAATCTTTTCTGCAACGGGGCCGAAACCTGTGATGGGCAAGGCGGTTGCTTCGACGGGGATGCACCTTGTGTCGATGCAGTGGACTGCACCGATGACTCTTGCGATGAGGCAACGGACACATGCAACTTCGATCCCAACCACGACTACTGCCGACAACTGGCGGGCAGCCCCTGCCAGGAATGCGACCCGAAT
>JAUVAM010000199.1 GCA_030591745.1 Deltaproteobacteria bacterium | reverse complement strand
TGGGTGCCGCGGAAGTCGACGACGTCATCATGGTGGGCGGCATGACCCGCATGCCGAAGGTGCAGGAACGAGCCAAGGAGATCTTCGGCAAGGAAGGCAACAAAGAGGTCAACCCGGACGAAGTGGTGGCCATCGGAGCCGCCATCCAGGCCGGCGTACTCAAGGGCGATGTGGAAGATGTGCTGCTCTTAGACGTCACCCCTCTGAGTCTGGGTGTAGAGACCGCCGGCGGTGTTTCCACCAAGTTGATCGAGAAAAACACCACCATCCCGACCCGCAAGAGCCAGGTCTTTTCTACGGCTCGTGACAATCAGGACATGGTCAGCGTGCACGTCTTGCAGGGCGAGCGTGAAATGGCCGAGGACAACAAAACCCTGGGCCGTTTTGAACTGGTCGGTATCCCACCGGCCCCCCGCGGTGTGCCGCAAATCGAACTCAGCTTTGACATTGACGCAAACGGCATCGTTTCCGTCTCTGCAAAAGACTTGGGCTCGGGCAAAGAACAAAACATTCGCGTGACCGCCGCCTCGGGGCTGAATGAAGAAGAAATTTCGCGCATGCAGGAAGAAGCGGAAAAGCACAAGGACGAAGACCGCCAGAAAAAAGATTTCGCGGACATTTTGGTCAACGCGGACGGCCTGGTCTACTCCACGGAAAAGGCCATCGAAGAATTCTCCGATCTCCTGACAGACGACGACATCGAAGAGATCCGCCAAAGCTTGACCATCTGCAAGGATCTGGTCGAACGCGCCTCACGCGAGGACTACGAAGAGCTCAAGCAAGTGGTGGCCAGACTGGAAACGGCCGCCCACCGAATCGCGGACGCCATGTACGCTCAAGGCGACGAAGAAGAGGCAGAAGAAGAATAGCGCCGTGTCGCTTAGACGCCCATGTCGAAAAAATTCATCGACTACTATCAGATCCTGGGCCTGCCTCCCGAGGCAGGACAAGAAGAAATTCGAAAAGCCTATCGAGCCTCCGCGCGACGACTGCATCCCGACGCCCGACCCAACTCACCCGACGCAGACCAGGATGACGCCTTCCGGCGGGCGGTCGAAGCTTGGCGGGTGCTCAGCGATCCCGAACTCAGATCAGCCTACGATCGGGCAAGACAGCAAGCGATTCCAGCCATACCCAGCTTTGGACAAATTTTGGCCGATATGTGGCGACGCCTCTTCGGCAACGACAAGCCGGAAAACGGCCAGGACTTAGAGACCCGGGTTGAAGTCGAACTGGCCGACCTGCGCTCTGACCTCCCGATCGAGTTGGACATCCCCTGCGCCGTTGCCTGCGGACTTTGCGGGGGCCTGGGTCGCTTGCCCGCCAAGGATCAAGACGGCCCCGAGCAAAGCTGCATGCGCTGCGCCGGCCTGGGTCGGCAAACCGTCCAACGACGCCTGCAAATCAAGGTGCCGGCCGGCTCGGAATCGGGTCTATGTCTGAAGTTTTCCGGTGAAGGAGAAGAGGGCTTACGGGGCGGACAGGCGGGTGATCTGAAGATAGAGATCCTCGTCCGACCCCACGCCACGCTACGCAGGGCCGGAGCCGACCTCTTCTTGAAACAACCCATCACCCTGGAGCAGGCCATCTTCGGTGCTGCGATTGAAGTAAGCGGCCTGCACGACAGGCATCACTTGGTCTTGCCCGCCAACCTGGCCCACGGACAAACTTTCCGCATCAAGGAAGCAGGCTTGCCCCCGGGCCCGGGCGATCTCATCATCACCACCCACATCGTAATGCCCTCCGGTATGTCGCCTGATGAATCAGACAGACTGCGGGAGGCATTGGCACAAATCCCGCTTACGCGTTATCCTGGCGTCTCATTTCTCCCGGAGCGCAAGAAATGAAGGTCCAGCTGGAATTCCGTCGTCGTTTGTGGGTTCGTTTGCTGGTCACCTACCTGCTGCCCTTCGCCTTGATCGTCGGCAGCCTGGTCTGGTTGACCTACAATGCAGCCCGACAGACCATGGAACGACAGCTGGGGGAAAGCCTGACGGCCCTGGCCAAAACCGCAGTCCTTCAGGTAGGCAAACCGCGCGCCTTGCGCCTTCGCCCGGGAGACGAAAAATCCAGGACCTATCGAAACCTTCAAGAAAAGCTCAAGCAACTCAGGCAGGCTACCGGCGTCGAAGCCATCTATCTCGTCGACATGCAGGGCCAGACCCTGGTTGACGATGCCGGCACATGGAGCGTCGGTGAACGCATCGTGAAGTTGGCCGCCGACGAGGCTGAGCTCAACCAGGTACGACAAGGGCAGGCCATGGCGTCCATGCTCTTCGCCGATCAGGAAGGCCGTTGGATCAAAACGGGTTTTGCGCCGGTGAGGCTCGACGGACGGGTACAAGCGCTGGTGGGCGTAGACGGAAGCGCCAGCTTCTTTGGGCCCCTTTCCCAACTCGGTCGCATCTTGGGCTTGCTTGGGGCCTTGGCCCTGGCCCTGGTGGCGGCCGTGACCTGGTTGGGCTCGAAGCGGATCACACGCCCCTTGGATGCCCTGGCCCAGGCCGCCAGACGGATCGGCCAGGGTCACTTCGATGCGGAAATTCGAACCACCACCGCCGACGAGATTGGGGTCTTGGCCCACACCCTCAACGAGATGCGTACGAACATCCTGAAGAGAGATCAGCACCTGCAGATGATGCTCTCGGGCATCGCCCACGAGGTGCGCAACCCCCTGGGCGGCATGACCTTGTTCGTGGGCCTGCTCAAAGAAGAGCTGCACGATCGCCCGGAGGCCCTGAAGCACGTTCAACGTATCGGCACCGAAATGGAATACCTGGATCGAGTGGTCAACGATTTTCTGGATTTCGCTCGCAAGAAACCCCCTGTGATGGAGTTGGTGGAGCCGGCCGAGGAATTTGAGCAGTTGACGACCCTGCTGGCCTCCGAGTTGGAAGAAAAGAACATCGAACTGAAGCAAGATGTGGCGGCAACCCTGGGTTCTGTATTTTGGGACCGGGAGCGCATGCGGCGGGCGCTGCTTAATTTGCTGCGCAATGCCATCCAAGCCACTGACCCAGGCGGCACGGTTCACCTGGGCATCCACCCGGACGGATCCAACACCATCGAGATCCAAGTACGCGACAATGGCAAGGGCATCCCCGAAGAAAGCCAAGAGCGCATCTTCGAGCCTTTCTACACCACAAAACAGAAGGGCACCGGGCTGGGTTTGGCGCTGGTGAAAAAGACCGTGGAGAGCCACGGGGGGCGAATCCGCGTGGATTGCGAGACGGGCACCCGCTTCAGCATTCGCCTGCCGCGGTCGAACTCAGCAAATACGCAGGAGGCATGATGGCCAACATTCTGATCATCGACGACAACGAGACCATCCGCGAGGGCATCGCGGCCGTGTTGGCCAAATCGGATCACAGTTGTCATGTGGCGGAAGACGGACCCAAGGGGCTGAAGTTGCTCTCCAACCGCCGCTTCGACTTCATTATCACCGACTTGAAGATGGAACCCATGGATGGGCTCGAAGTGCTGCAGAAAATCTTAGAGCGCGACGAAGATGCGGTGGTCATGCTCATCACGGCTTTCGGCACGGTGGAAACGGCGGTCGAGGCCATGAAGCTCGGCGCCTTCGACTTCATCACCAAACCATTCACGCCGGATCTCCTGCGGGCCAAGGCGGAACAAGCCCTGGAGGTGGCCCGGATCCGGCGGGAGCGAACCCGACTACAGGCAGAAAACGCCCTGCTCCGTGAAGAGGTCAAGGTCGAAGGCGGATTCAAGGACATGGTGGGTTCGTCAAGCGCCATGGCGGCGGTCCTCGACCTGGTGCGCAAGGTTGCGGTTTCTGACTCCAGCGTGCTTATCACTGGCGACAGCGGGACGGGCAAAGAGCTGATCGCTCGAGCGCTGCACGACCTGAGCCGGCGCAAACAGGCCTCCTTCATCCGGGTCAATTGCGGGGCCCTGGTCGAAACCCTGCTGGAAAGCGAAATGTTCGGCCACGAGAAGGGCTCTTTCACCGGCGCAAACAAGCGAAAACTGGGTCGCTTTGAATTGGCCGACGGCGGCACCATCTTCCTGGATGAAATCGGAGAAATCGGAGCAGCCCTGCAGTTAAAGCTGCTCAGGGTATTGCAAGAGCGGGAATTCGAGCGGGTCGGCGGTGAAGAAACCCTCTCGGTGGACGTACGCGTTGTGGCCGCCACCAACCAGGACCTGCAAGCCTTGGTTCAGCAGGGCCGCTTCAGAGAAGACCTCTACTACCGCCTGCATATCGTGCCGCTGCACCTGCCGCCCCTGCGCGAGCGCGCCGATGACATCGAAGCCCTGACCCAACACTTCCTGACCAAGCTGCGTGGGCGCACGGGCAAAAAAATCCAGTCCATCAGCGATGAGGCCTTGCAAGTACTCAAGGGCTATCGCTGGCCGGGCAACGTGCGTGAGCTTGAAAACGTCATCGAGCAGTCCATGGTCTTCGCCGAGGGTGAGCAGATCCAGGCCGCGGACCTGCCATCCAACCTGAAAGGACGAAGCCCCTCGGGCCCCTGCCTGCGTCAAACCTCCGATCACAACCTGAGCGTCGACACGGCAGCCCGCAGTTTACCGGAAATCTTAGATGAAGTAGAGCGCCACCTGATCCAGCAGGCCTTTACCAAGGCCAATAAAACCAAGACGGAGACAGCACGGATTTTGGGCATTAAAACCTCGGCTCTCTATTACAAATTGGAAAAATACGGCATCGAATGAGCTCCAGCCACCACAGTTTTCTGATATCTAGTCGATTTTTCGATGGGTTTGGTGAATCCAGCCTGTTCATCGCAAAACATAACACAATGAAACTAAAGAACAAACAAGCGACAACCCATCACCAGATGCCGATTTTCTTTGGCACGGGACTTGCGTAATCTCTGCCTGACTGGAGAATTGCAATGATGATTCGAAGCCTCATTCTGATGCTTAGCTTGGTGATGGGGGCCGTTTTGACCCCAAACCCAGCCATGGCTCAGCATGAGAAGGCGAATCGCTTGGTCGATCAAGTCAGCGAATTACGCGTTGAAATCAAGAGGCTGGACCTGGCACGGCAGGCGGTGCTCCAGGTAAGAAACCAACAAGACGCCCAATTGCGCGCCTTGTCGGCCAGGATCACGCAGAAAAAAGACGAACGCGCCCAATCCAAGGCCCAACTTTTACCGAGCTTCGAGCTGAACCGCCTGCTGCAACAAAGCCAAAGTTTGTCAGCGTCTTTGACCTCCCTTAACCGGGAGATCAAGGCCCTGAACCAGGTACGAGACGAACGAAACCGACGCTTGGCTGTCTTGATCGACGCATGGATCAAACACGTCGAGACAGGCCTGGCGGACGCCCCGGCAGCGCAAAAAAAGACGCTCTGGCAAACCCTGTCTCGCCTGCACCAGGAACGCCGTCAATTACAGCAGTCGATGACCAAGACCCCCGACACGGGCCTGTTGGAGCGAACCGACCTTTTAGCCTCCGAAGATCCCGAAGAACTCGGCGAGCGGCTGGACGCGGTGCGCGATGAACAAGATCGCCTGCGCAGACACTTGGGCCGACTTCAAAAGCGCATCGACCAGCGCCGCAACGCGCGCCGGCTCGAACGAGAGATGACCGATTTCTTGGAAGATCAAGATCTCTTCGGCGAGCGCTCTCGCCTGCTGGTCTTAAACCAGACCGGCCCCCAAAACGCCGGCAAAGACAGCGATGATCGGAACGACCTGATTGGAGAAGGCAACGAAACGAATCCTCCCAGCGATTACTGGGATGGCTCGGGTGATCCAAGTCTATCGAATGACGCCCTGCCGGGCGACGAGAGCTCCATGACCTCGACACCCGACACGCCCCAGGTGACCGCCCCACATGATTTACCCATCGGCTTAGACACCCCCGAACCCAACACCACCGAGGCACCGGTCCTCCTCAGCATGAAACAGCTCCAAAAACAGCGCCTCGCACTAGAAGAAAAACTCAAACGCCTCCAACAACTCAACGATCGCCTCCAAGAAAAAATGGAAGCCCTCGCGCCCTGAGCGGCAAGCGTGGTATGTTGTAGTCATGACACGAATGATCGAGTCATCGGAAAACGCCCTCTCCTGGGGCGCAGGACGGCTGTCCGCGGAAGCGGAGGCGCGCTTCATCGAGGGCGTTTCCTATTGCGGGAGGTTTTTCATGGGGCACTCCGAGGCCCAAAAGGCACTGTACAAATTGACGGCCATACTCGAAGCCGACAACACCCCCTACGCCATCATCGGAGCCTTCGCGCTAAACGAATATGGCCACAGGCGAGTCACGGTAGACGTCGATCTGGTGATGCGGGAAGAAGACCTGCAAGCGTTCAAGAAAAAACACATGGGGAAGGGCTACGCCGAGCGAGTACCCGACACCGGCAAGCTTCTGGATACCGAGTTTGAGGTGAACATCGACGTATTGAGCACGGGCAGGTTTCCCGGCGACGACAAACCCAAACCCATAGCCTTCCCCGATCCATCCAAAGAGGCTCTGCGCGGAGAACGCTTTGCCCTGTTGCCCATGCCGCGCTACATCGAGCTCAAGCTCGCCTCCGGCATGGTCGCCCCTCACCGCGCCAAGGATCTGGTGGACATCCAAGAGCTCATCAAAAGCGCCGAGCTCACGATCGACGTAGCGGAAGATCTCCACGCCTGGGTTCGAGACAAATTCATAGAACTCTGGCATCTGGCACAAACACCCGACCCCTTCTGAAAACTAACAAACTAAGACCGGTTTCTCATTCCAGTAAAGCAGCGAGAAGATCGCCTGCGTGGGCGGCGGAGCGAATGTTGGCGCTAAGAAAGTACCGGCCACGCGCGCAGGAACTTCTTCCCTTTTCTGTGATTGTCGCCTTGCCTTGCTGGTGTGGCTCTGGAAGCCCCACGGAGAGCTCAAGGTAGAGACCTTCCTGTTGGGCTCGAATCTCGTATCCGAAAGAATCGTAGCTGTCCTCTGTGCAGCGATTGCGATCCACTTTCCAGCCGCCGGCCTCGACCGCCGCGATCGCTTTTTTAAGAGAGCGGGCCGCGCTCAACCTGGGTTC